>JAIQFT010000022.1 GCA_020073185.1 Terriglobia bacterium | reverse complement strand
CTCGCTGTTGTCGCTCATCCACGCGTCGAGTTCTTCTTCGCTCACACGGCCCGATGCCAGGTCCATGAACATCCGGTAGGCATCTTCCTCGCTGGCATTGATCTCGATGCCGTTCACGTCGAGAAATGCGAAAGCGATCACCAGCGCCGTGCGCTTGTTGCCATCGACAAATGGGTGGTTCTTGATGATGCCGAATGCATATGCAGCGGCGAGCCGCGCCAGCGATGGCTTTTTCTTTCCGTAGGCCAGCAGATTTCGGGGCCGCGCCAGAGCTGATTCCAACAAACCGACGTCGCGAACCCCGGCTGCCCCTCCAAACGTGACTAGCTGCATGTCGTGCAGTACCAGTGCCTCCAGGACTCCGATCCAGACCGGTTCCCTCATTCGGCCAGCTTTCGCAGCGCGTTGCGGTATTTCCGCGTGGCCCGCCGGCCCGCTTCCACGACCCTGGCAAACTCGGCCTTGTAGGGCGTAAGTTGCACGCCCCCCGGAGTCTCGCTGATGTACAGCGTATCTCCTTTCTCGATGTGCAAACGATCCAGAAGTTTCTTCGGAAGCACGATCCCTACGGAGTTGCCGACTGTTGTAACCTTCACCGTCGCCGCCATGCCGCACCTCGCCATATGGTTATAACAAACATTATAACACGACATTTGCCGCCAAACTGCGGCAGCCGGCAGTATTCCGTGCGGATGTTGTTGGCCACTACACAGCCCACCTTGCCTCCGCCAATCCACCCTCATATACTCGCTGGTTTGCCCGCCGCGGCATGTCACACCGGCGGCGGACTGCTGGACTTGGGAGAACTTCCATGACCACCATCACCATGGAGCAGGAGATCAATCCCTGGGAAGCGCAGCGCGCGCGCTTTGAAATGGCGGCGCACAAGCTCAACCTGGATCCGGGATTGATGAAGGTGCTGAGCCTTCCCAACCGCGAGATCATCGTCCACATCCCGGTGCAGATGGACAATGGCACCCTGGAAGTGTTTACCGGATTTCGGGTGCAGCATTCGATCGTGCGCGGCCCGGGCAAGGGCGGCATCCGCTACTCTCCCGACCTCACCCTCGACGAAGTGCGCGCCCTGGCGAGCTGGATGACGTGGAAGTGCGCCGTCGTCAACATTCCCTTCGGCGGCGCCAAGGGCGGCGTCATCTGCGATCCCAAGAAGATGTCGATGGGCGAACTGGAGCGCATGACGCGGCGCTACACCGCCGAACTGATGGAATTTATCGGACCGGAAAAAGACGTTCCCGCACCCGACGTCAACACCAACGAGCAGATCATGGCCTGGATCATGGACACCTACTCCATGCACATGCGCCAGACGGTGACCGCGGTCGTGACCGGCAAGCCGCTCAACATGGGTGGATCGCGCGGACGCCGCGAGGCCACCGGGCGCGGGGTCATGGTGGTGTGCGACGAGGCGCTGAAAAAGCTGCGCCTGAACCGCGACGAGACCCGGGTCATCGTGCAGGGTTTCGGCAACGTCGGCTCCAACGCCGCGCGCCTGATGTACGAGGCCGGCTACAAGATCATCGGAATCGTCGAATACGACGGCGGGCTCTCCAACCTCAACGGCATGGATATCGACGCGCTCTGGGAGCATCGCTACCGCACGGGCAGCCTGCACGGTTTTCCCGGCGCCGAGGCGATGGACCCGCAGCAGCTCTTCCTGGCCGATTGCGACATCCTGGTACCCGCCGCCATCGAGAATGTCATCACCACCCGCAACGCCGACCGCATCAAGTGCAAGATCCTGTGCGAGGGCGCCAACGGGCCCACCACCGCCGCGGCCGATGAAATCCTCGCGGAGAAGAAGATCTTCGTCATTCCCGACATCCTGGCCAACGCCGGCGGTGTAACCACTTCCTACTTCGAGTGGGTGCAGGACCGGCAGGGGTATTTCTGGAAGGAATCCATGGTCAACGAGCAGCTCGAGCACATCATGCGCAGCTCGTTTGAAGACGTGGTCCGCTACGCCGAGACGCACAGCGTCAACAACCGCATCGCCGCCTACATGCTGGCCATCGACCGGGTGGCCTACTGCCTCAAGCAACGCGGAATTTACGCGTGACGTCCCAACCGGAGGTGCGAATTCGCAACCGACAGCAAACCCGAAAGCCACCGCGGTGACGAGCCCGAGCAGGATTCAATCCGCCGCCAACAATGCAAGATTCTTGAACTCTTCGGAACCATAGATTACGATCCGGCATGCGACTACAAAGCGGCTCGGTCCCGCCGCCGCAATCAATTCGATTGCGATCCGTCGAATGAGCAGGAATAGCAGCTTCCGCATTGCTTTGCCCCGAGGCGCGGAGCATAATCTAACCTTGGCAGGCGCCGAGAGCTGACCCCGTGTCCGCCAGCGTAGGGGCCTGCGGTTTCGAAGTGAATCTGCCGAACTACATCACGCTCACCCGCATCTGCAGTGTCCCTGTGCTGATCTGGATCCTGTCGAGCAGCCGCTTCGCTTTGGGCGTCCATGGCGAGCGCGAATGGCTGGCCTCGGCGGTGTTCATCGCCGCATCCATCACCGACGGTCTTGACGGCTACCTCGCCCGCCGCCGCCATCAGATCACCACCATGGGCATGCTGCTGGACCCGCTGGCCGACAAGCTGCTCATCGCCGCCGCTTTCATCACCTTGGTGCAGTTGAACCCGCGCGTGGTGCCGGCCTGGATGGCGGTGGTGATCATCGGGCGCGAATTCCTGGTCAGCGGCCTGCGCTCCATCGCCGCGCAGCAGGGTTTCACGATTGATGCCAGCGATCTGGGCAAGGTCAAGATGGTGGTGCAGATCGTGGTGGTGGTGCTCTGCATCCTCGACCACCGCTGGCTGCAGTGGGAGTACGGGAGCTTCTTCTTTCCCATCGATGTGCTGGCACGGGTCGGCATCTGGTTCATGGTGACGCTCTCGCTGGTCTCGGCCTTTGATTACTTCGCCGCCTTCTGGCCGAAGATTGACCGCCAGGTAGTGCGCCGCCAGCGCCGCGCGTTCATCCTTAGCCGCCGGAGAAAGAGTGATGTCGCCACCACCACGTAGCGACAACACCGCACCTACCGACCCCCTCGCAGAATATTCCACTGAAGAACGCAGCCTGCTGCTGACGGTTGCGCATCGCTCGATTGAAGCCACGCTGGCCGGCGCGGAACTGGACGTCAGGGCCCCCTCGCCGCATTTGGAAGAAAGACGCGGGGCTTTCACCACTCTGCACCTTCGCGGCGAACTGCGCGGCTGCGTCGGCTACGTCTTGCCAGTCTACTCGCTCTACCGCACCATCGCCGAGGCGGCGGCTGCCGCCGCTTTCAACGACGTTCGGTTTCCTTCCGTGACCCGCGAAGAGGCGCCGCTGCTGAACATCGAAATCAGCGTGCTTTCGCCGGTGCGGCCTATCGCAGCGGAGGAAATCGAGGTCGGACGCCATGGCTTGGTGATCACCTACGGGATGCGCCGCGGGTTGCTGCTGCCGCAAGTTCCGGTCGAGCACGGCTGGGACCGCCTCGCCTTCCTCGCGCAAACCTGCCTCAAAGCCGGCGCCCCGCCCGATGCCTGGCAGCACGGGGCTGTGATCGAGGCGTTCACCGCAGAGGTGTTTGGGGAATGAAGAAATTAAGAAGTCAGAATGAAGAATGAAAGAGGAATAAGCGAATGCACGACCTCGCCCGTGGCGCGGATCTTCGAAAACGGACCAAGCAGTTGGCTTTGCGAGTTATTCGCCTATGTGACAAGATGCCTGCGCGGCCGGTTGCACGAATAATTGCGAATCAGTTGCTACGGACGGGCACTTCGGTCGGGGCAAACTACCGTGCTGTATGCCGGGCTCGTAACCGCCAGCGCGCACTCGAAACCTTCTTAATTCTGACTTTTCTTAATGCTTAGTTCTGACTCATGACTTGAAGAGTGACTTCTGCCTTGCGCACGGTCTTCCATGTCGATATGGATGCCTTCTTCGTCTCGGTCGAAGAACTCTTCGCTCCCACGCTGAAAGGCAGAGTTGTGGTGGTGGGCGGGCAGCGTAACGAACGCGGCGTGGTCGCGGCCGCCAACTACGAAGCCCGCAAGTTCGGCGTGCACTCCGCCATGCCTCTGCGCACCGCCTCCAGGCTGCTTCCCGCCGACGCTATGTTTATCGAGGGGCACCCGGAGCGTTACCGCGAGTGCTCACGCCAGGTTTATGAAGTCCTGAAGCGCTTCTCGCCCGCGGTCGAAATGGCCTCCATTGACGAAGCCTATCTCGACATGACCGGCACCGAGCGCCTGCACGGTCCGCCGCTGCGCGCCGCGCACGCCCTGCATGCGGAGATGAAATCAAAGACGCAGCTCAACTGCTCGATCGGCATCGGAACCTCGCGCCTGGTCGCCAAGGTGGCCTCCGACCAGGCCAAGCGCAACGGCGTGCTGTACGTGCTGCCGGGTTGCGAAGCCGCATTTCTGGCTCCGCTCGATGTCCGCAAGATTCCCGGCGTGGGAAAAGTGACCGAGCGCAACCTGCATGACATGGGCATCTTCAAGGTCGGTGATCTCACCAAGCTGGAGGATTTGGTCCTCGAGCAGCGTTTTGGCAAATGGGGCCTGGCGCTGGCCGGCAAGGCGCGCGGCGAGGACGCCGGCGGCTGGTTTGACTCCGACATCGGAGAGAACCCCGATCCCAAGTCCATCAGCCACGAGCACACCTACAACGAAGACACCGCCGAGGCGCAGCAACTGGAAATCACACTGGCGCGCCTGGGCGAGATGGTCGGGCGCCGTTTGCGGGAAAACTGCCTGTACGCGCGCACCATCCAGCTCAAGCTGCGCTACCAGGATTTCTCCACCATCACGCGGGCGCACACGCTCGCGGCCGCCACCCAACTGGACACGGAAATCATCGAGCAGGTCCGCGCCCTGTTCCGCCACAACTGGCAGCCGGGCCGCAAGGTGCGGCTGCTGGGCGTGCAAGCGTCGTCGCTGGAAACGGCGGAAGGACAGATCGAGTTGCTCGATGCCGACCGCCACCAGCGCTGGAAGCAGGCGCTCTCCGCCGCCGACCGCCTGCGCGACAAGTTCGGCGAATCCGCCGTCTCCCTCGCCAGCGGCATGGGCGGCGGCTTCCGCGAGCGCACCCACGAAAATCCCGCCGCGCTGCCGGGAAAGAGGAAAGAAGAATTGTGAGTATTCGGCGGCGATCGGAGATCGGCGGTCGGTGAGCAGTCGCCGCCGTTTGGAAAGTACACTAAAATCGTGTACACTATTTTCGTATGAAAAACGTCACTCTCAGTGCCGATGAGGAGCTGATCGAGCAGGCACGCCTGGTAGCCCGCTCCCAGCGCAAGACGCTGAATGCTGCCTTTCGTGAGTGGCTGCTGCAATACACCGCGCAGTCAGGCACTGGACAGGATGTTGAATCGCTTATGAAGCGGCTGCACCACGTCAATGCCGGACGCCGCTTCACGCGGGACGAGATGAATGAGCGGTAGGTTTTTTCTGGACACGAACATTTTTGTATACTCGCTCGACCACAGCGCGCCGGCGAAGGCCCGGCGGGCGATACAACTGATTCGACGCGCGGTGGGCACCGGGAAGGGGACCATCAGCTACCAAGTGGCTCAGGAGTTTTTCAACGTGGCGTTACGGCGTTTTGCCCAGCCTATGAAGGTGGCGGAAGCCGAACAATACCTGGGCACGGTGTTTCGGCCGTTGATGACAGTCCACTCGTCGCAGGCGCTCTACGGAGAGGCCCTCCGGTTGAGCGAAAGGTATCGGCTGCCTTGGTACGACTCCCTGATCTTAGCGGCGGCGATCGAGGGCCAATGTAGCGTTCTTTACAGCGAGGACTTCCAGCATGGTCAACGCTTCGAAGCCCTCCAGATCCAGAACCCCTTCCTATAAAAAATTTGCGCCGCTGCGCGGCTGCCGACCGCCTGCGTGACAAGTTCGGCGAATCCGCCGTCTCCCTCGCCAGCGGCCTGGGCGGCGGCTTCCGCGAGCGCACCCACGAAAATCCCGCCGCGCTACCGGGGAAAGTCAAAGGGAACCGCGAGAAGTGAGCAGGCTTTAGCGGGCGGGTGAAAAACTCCCGTTGACGGTCGTCTTGGAGGGGCGCGGCTTCAGTCGTGCCGAAAACGCCACTCTTGAAAGTCTTCCAGGCCGTCGTTTCCGGCGGCCTGAAATATTAGCAGCGCACGGCAGCTTACATCAGAACGGCACCCGAACAAGAGCACGCGATGCGGCTATTGGCCGATGCGAGTGCCTTGGCAGAAGGAATACTTAATATTCTGCTGCTCCGGAAGACGGTATGGGTTAAGAATCCCGATCGCATAGTACTCTTTACCTTCGTTGAAAAAGGCACCCTTCAGCCTCCCGGTCGCGGTCCCAGTCGTGCCACGGCCATGGTGGTGGGACGAAGTTTGGATCAAATCCCAGTGCCGGGGGAAAGAAAACCGCTGGATCGGGGCGTTTCCCGGTGTCGAGCCAGTACATCATGCCGTCAATGCCGGCGAGTATCTGCGCCGGGGTGAACGTGCAATGCGTGTTCACTACGCCGTTGCCGGTAGAGAATTGCTGCATTAACAGCTTCCGGTTGCCATGCTGTTTGACGGTGGTGCGATAGGCGCTCTCGTTGTTGGGAATGACAGCCGCGTCACCCGTGGTGTGCAGGGTGAGGACGGGTCGCTTGATTCGGCCGGACGGATTGTAGTAATGCTCGGCGTAGCGACGCGCGTTGCGGTCGGAGGCGTAGATCGTCTGGGCATTCATGGCCGCCAGCAGCGGCTCGGCATCCAACCCAAACTGGTTCAGCAGATACGACTTGTCCGCGTCGCTGAGCGTGTACACCCGCCCAATGTTCTGGGCCACAGGGCCACCCGCGCGTTGCTCCATATCCGGCCTGATGGCGATGGACAACCACAAAGTAATAGCCCTGTAGTTCACGGGTCCGTAGAAGCTACTGTCGGGGGGAATCCGGTTGACCAACCGGAGGAATTCCCAGAGCCCCTTCTTCTCGGGGATCAGTTGCTGCAAAACGTGTGGATAGACCTCGGTCATGAAGTTCAGATCGTCACGGAGATTCCCGGGCGTTCCCCACGCGTCGTTCCAGCCGAACGCGACAGCGTACGCTAATGTGATATCAAGTTTCTGGTCGAACATGCGCTGCGTACCGGCCCCCGGGGCACACAAAGGGACCGCACCGTCATACAGGCCGGGGAATTTTTCGATCAAGGCGAGCGTCACCAGGCCGCCCATCGACTGGCCCCACATGATCGTCCGCCGCGGACGGCCCACCAGGCCGTGAAAGGCCGCCGTCAGGGCAACCGTATTCTGCATCCTCTCCTTGAAATTCCACCCCGCGTCCGTTGCCGCTCCGGGGATGGGGACCGCACCAGCGGCGTGGATTCCGGCCAGAGCCAAACCTTTGGCGAGCAGCGTTTCGACGTTCATGCTCGGGGGCGCCAGCGGCGGCGGCATGAAAGCTTCGGCGTATCCGTAAGCGTAGACCAGCAGGGTGCCGTTCCAATTTTCGGGAACGCGGATTCGGTAGGGCACGCCGTTCAATTCGCCTTGCAAGTCGGCGGGCAGCGGCACGTGTCTCGCCAACTGTCCGGCGCTCGAAGGCACAAGCAGCGTGAGTATCAACGGAAATATAACGACTAGCATGCGCAATTTCATATAGCACCTCGAAGTTTGTCTCCTGACTGCCGCCGGATTTTCGTCCAAGTTGGCGCTGAGTTGGCGGCATTCGGGCAGTTCCCGAATTGGTTTCAGAGTCGTTCACGGCCAATTTGAAAGTAGCCGCAGGCGACAGCACTGGCGCTAGACTTGGAACGCGTCATCACACCTCAGTCGACATGATTGTCGGCTTTCGGGGACGAGACAATAGACGCGGGCTTGACCCGTTCTTGAATCTTTCCTTGCCGCGCAGCCCTATGCAGGCGCGGCAGTTCGCCACAATTGCGCGACGATCTGCGAGGACCTGAGCTTGGGTCGAGGACCGCTGCCAGGAGCAGGACAATGTCCAGCATCGTCCGCTTCGGCTCCTACGAAGTCGATTTATGCGCCGGTCAGCTCCGCAAATGCGGAGTGAGGATTAACCTGCGCGATCAATCTTTTCAGGTCCTGGCCGCGCTGCTCGAGCACGCCGGCGAGGTCGTCACCCGGGAGCAATTGCAACGGCGGCTCTGGCATGGCGACGTGTTCGTGGATTTTGAAAACAACCTGAACACCGCCGTCGCGCGCCTGCGCGGGGCGCTGTGCGATTCCTCCGATCATCCCCGCTTCATCGAGACCCTGCCCAGGCGCGGCTATCGTTTTATGGCGCAGGTTTCCGAAGCGCCGGCGCTCCCGCAGCCTGTCCCGGCCTCGCGAGCCAGGCTGGTCGTGCTGCCGTTCGTGAATTTCAGCGGCGATTCGGCACAGGACTACTTCAGTGACGCCATGACGGACGAGATCGTCACCGCGCTGGCGAGCCTGGCGCCGGAGCAACTGGCGGTGATTGCCCGCACAACGGCCATGCACTACAAGGGCAGCCACAAGGATGTGTCACGCATCGGCCGCGAGTTAGACGTGGACTACGTCGTAGAAGGGGCACTCCGCCACAGCGAAGTGCAGGTTGCGGTCAACGTGCAGCTCATTCAAACCAGCGACCAGGCGCACCTGTTTGCCAGGAGGTACGAGGCGGACTTGCGCGACATCTTCCACATACAGAACTCCATCGCGCAGGATATCGCCGCGCACATCCCATCGATGGCGGACAAAATTCGCGGGGAGCAGGTCAGAAGGCAGCCGACCGAGAATCTCGCAGCCTACAGCGAATACATTAAGGGCCGCTACGAAATGTGGAAGTGGAGACCCGAGAGTGTGACCAAGGCCAAGAAGCATTTCGAGGCAGCGCTGAAACACGACGCTGAGTTCGCGCTGGCGTGTGATGGCCTCGCCAATCTCTATTGGTACCTGGGTTTTTGGGGATTTGCTCCGCCCGATGAAACCGAGCCCATTCGCCGGTTCTACGCGTTGCGGGCCTTCGAACTCGATCCCACGTTGGCCGAACCGCAGACCTTAGTCGCCTTTCATCCCGAGAAATGCAATTACATCGGCGCCTATTCTTATAACTGGGCGGAAACCGAGAAGCAGATGGCACTGGCGCGAGAGCTGGATCCCAACTCACCCCTGATTCGGGTGAGGCACGCGACGGTTCTGTTAGTACTCGGGCGCATAGACGAAGCTGTCGCAGAGCTCGAACGGGCGCTGGAATTCGACCCACTGTCCCCCGAGGTGCGCTTCTGGTTAGGGGAATTGTTCTTCTTCGGCCGTAAGTACGAGCGAGGACTCGAGCAAGCGCGGCAACTTGTCGAGCTTGAACCGGAGCACCAAGTTGCTTACATGGTGCTCGGACAGGTTTACCTGGGGATGCAAAGATTTGAGGAGAGTGTTGCTGCGCTCCGCCATGCGGTCGAGATTTCCGGTGAGTTTCCTCTCATGCTGGGATGGCTCGGCTTGGCATTAGGCTTAGGCGGGTACACGGAGGAGGCACGGACCGTGCTGGAGCGGCTGCGTGTGATTGCCAGCCAGCGATTTGTGCTGCCGACAAGTCTCGCCTGGATCCACTTTGGGCTCGGCGAGATCGACGGCGCGTTCGAGTGGATGGAGCGAGCGGTTGACCGGAACGACGGCTGGATTCCTGCGCTCAAGAGCTATCCGTTCCTAGATCCACTTCGGGCGGACCCGCGGTTTGCTGCGCTTCTGCGCAAGATGAACCTGGAAGCCTGAAGGAGGCGTCGCGAGCGCACCGACGAGAATCGCGCCGCGCGGCCCGGAAAATCAAAATCCGAACGCGAGAAGGTCAGGGAGGGGGCAGGGGGGTGCCTCAGTTCCGCGATAATTGACAAAATAGTTATATCGGTAACCTGACGAACCGACCGAAAAAACGGGGGGGAATCTAAAGCGGACGGCGAGAAGAGATAGACCGACTTCCTGAGCACCCTAGAGCTAAAAAGCGGCGCCCAGCGGCACCACCCAGATATCCACCGTTTGGGTGCCAGCGCTGCCGCTACGTACCTCAAGGCGGCCGGGATCGACGCCTTTCTCCCGCACCAGGTAGTCCCTGGTGTTGACGGCACGCTGCTCCGCGATGTTCAGGGCGTTCTTCTCATTGGGATCAGCGTTGCCCACGATCACGCCGCGAGCACCCCCCTCCCGCTGCAGGCGGAGGGTGCAATCGTCGAGAATGGCCTTGGCCTCGTTGTCCACATGGGCTGGACGACGCATGTCCCGGCCGAACTCTACGGTGCCGCATTTGCTGGCCTGCGGCAGCGCAGCTGGGACCTCGGCATTAGCGCGGCGGGCTTCGACATTCACGGTGGTGCTTGCGCTGGCGCTCAGGCCGCGGTCATCGGTGGCGGTGCAAGTGACGGTGATCAGCCCGGCTGGCGTGCCCACGGTGTCCAGCGTGCTCTGCGCACCGCTGGGTGTGAGGCGGCCGCCGGAGGCGGTGAACTCGTAAGTCAAAGGCCGCTTCTCGGGGCTCTCGCCGATGGCGGTGATGGTCGAAGGCTGACCCAATTTCACCGTGCTCGGGTTGGCGCTGCAGGAGGAGATGGTGGGAGGAAGCTGAGGGGCAAGCTGCGAGGTCTGCTGAACGGGAACGCTGGGTTCCAGTTCCACGTCGTCCCCGACAGTCACACTCTCCAGCGCGTAGGTGATCATCGCCGTCGAACTGGTGGGTGTGACGTTGAGCACCATCATCTCCGCCAGCGCGCGCTGCGGGAGGTCGACATACTTGGCGTTGGGGCGCGACATAGGGTACTGCTGCGTCTCCTCACTCTGCTGCACCTTGATGGACAGAGCATCCACTCCTCCCATCCTGGCGGGGTCGTAATTGCGTACGGCACGGAAATAATCGCCCACCTTCACGCCCTTGTCCGCTCCGGCGCTGATGTACACCTTTTGCGAGGTGCCCACCAGGTAGTCAAAATCCTTGGCCATCACAATGCGTGCCCTCACGCTGCCCTGGCCCGCGGGGAAGCGCTCGAAAGCGGTCTTGCCACGATAGGTGACCGGCGGCTTCTCCTGGAACGGAACCACCAGGTCGCCCGCCACCATCGGGGAACAACTGAACTCGACGAGAGCAATCGCGGTTTTGCCGCGGATTGCGGTCACCCGCAGCCGGCCCAGTTCCGCATAGGGCTGTCCGAGTTCCGCAATCGCGGAGGTCTGCCCGGCAAAAGCGCGGCTGCGGTTGGGGTCGCGCAACTCGCGCAAGACCGCCAAGCGCGAGCCTTCCTGGTAGCCGCTGCCTTCCAGGAACACCGTGTCGCCCTGGCGGAATTGTGTCTGGTCGGGCGATGCGGCCCCGGCCACGATCTGGTTGTCCCTGGCGTAGGCGGTCTTGGTGATGAAACCCGCGCAATACATATCCGAGTAGCTTGGCGCCGCGACCCGCTCCACCAAGTTGGTCGCTTTCCGTGCCGGCGCAGGTTGAGGCTCCTGTTGCGAAAATGCCAACGGCGCACACAGAGCCAACAGCAACACTACTTTCTTCATATCTCTCTCCTTCACGTGCCGCACACGCGGGGGCGCGTCAGAGACAATACCGCGAATGGAACGCTAGCAAACAGCTTACGGAGGGTCAAGCACGGCCGTGTTTACCGATTCGGTACTCCATCCCCGGCTGGCGCATTCTGGAGACGAAAACCGCATTGCATCTGCTATGGTGCACCTGTAATATGCTGCACATCCTCGGCCAAACTGGATGAGTGCAGGAATCGCCAGCTTCGTTCCGCGGCCATTGCCGCTGCGGCTACCGCGTCTTTGTGTCGCGATCGCCGCCACGTCGGCTGCCAACATGATCGAGCGAGCCGAGTCCATGATTCGTGATAACCCCTTTATTGAGTTTAGGTTAGACTATCTGAAGAGTCCCGGCCTGGCGCTCCCTCCGATCCGGCGCTTTCTGAGCTATCACCCGGCAGCGATAGCCATTGCCACCTGCCGCCGGACGGTGAACGGGGGCAAGTTCCGCGGCTCGCTGGCCGCCGAGGTGGACATACTGGCCAAAGCCGCCGCCAGTGGCTGCCGGTTACTTGACCTCGAGATCCAAAGTGCCTCGGCCATGAAGCCTGAGGATCTGGAGCGACTGCGCGACCAGGCGGCGCTGATCCTGTCCTCCCACGACTTCCGCGCCACCCGCAAAATCGAGCACACCTTCGCCAGGATGCAGCAGTTCCCCGCCGACTTTTACAAGATTGTCACCACCGCCACCACGCTGTACGACAATGTCGCGATGGTGAAGTTCCTGGAACATACCCGCAACACCCACTCCGTGATCGGCGTGTGCATGGGAGAGCAAGGCATCATCAGCCGGGTGCTGGGACTGCGTGCCGGCAGCATGTGGACTTTCGCGGCCGCCAGCCGGGGAGAGGAAACCGCGCCCGGCATGGTCGCCGCCAAGACCCTGCGCGAGGTCTATCGCATCGAGCAACTCGACGCCGCGACCAAGGTTTACGGCGTGGCCGGCGATCCGGTGGCGCACTCCCTGTCGCCGCAGATGATGAACGCCGCGTTCCGCCGGGAAAACGTGAATGCGGTATACCTGGCGCTGCACGCCAAGACGCTCGCCGATCTGCTGAAGTGCGTGCGCGAGATCCCGATCCACGGCCTCAGCGTGACGATGCCCTACAAGCAAGAGATCGTTCAGCATCTTGACAACAGCGACGCGCTCACCCAGAAAACCGGGGCGTGTAACACGGTCGTACGGGCGCAGGACGGCAGGCTTTACGGCTTCAATACCGACGTTGCCGGGGTGGTGCAACCGCTGGAGCAGCGCATGCAACTGCCGGGCGCAACCGTGCTGGTGCTGGGTGCAGGCGGCGCGGCACGGGCCGCCGTCTTCGGGTTGAAGCAGCGCGGCGCCGAAGTTTACATTCTCAACCGCACCCCTGCACCGGCGCAGAAGTTAGCGCGCCAGGCGAAGGCCAAATCCATCAAGCGCAGCGACCTCAAGAAGCTGTCTTTCGACGTGATCATCAACGCCACCCCGGTCGGCATGAGCGGTAAGACTTCGCCGCTCCAGGAGAAGGAAATCCGGGCGAAGCACGTGCTGGACATGGTTTACAGCGAAGCCGAGACGCGTTTTGTCCGCCTCGCCCGCGCGCAGGGCGCCAGCGTCATTCCCGGCACTGAGATGTTCGTTTACCAGGGGGCGCGGCAGTTCGAAATCTGGACCGGCAAACCAGCGCCGCTGGCCGAAATGCAGCACGAGGTGCGTGCCACTCTCGCCGCGCGCGCGCGCAATGGCGATAATCACAAAAACAAATAGCACAGAATCCCGGCGAACCGCGCCACCACGCGATCGCCGCTGGCCCCCTCAAGAACGCCGCTGGTGGCCCATTTTTCGCCTTCCAGCTTATCCTGCTTTGGGAATGCACTAATTCAGTTGCTCCGGCGCTTAAACCGGGCTAGGATAGGTTGTTGGGCGATATGCCCGCGCCCAAATAAGAAAGCAGTACCTAGCCGTAGCTCCCATTTCGTAGGCCCGTTCACCTACTGCGACGAGTCCATTCGCCGCCCAGCCCGGAGATTCGATATGGCATGGTACGCCTACTGCATTACCGAGCAGCATGCGTTTTCGACTAACGGTGCGCACGCCCGCAGGCCCTTCCCTATTCCCGGCATGAAAGGCATCGCCGGCGCAACCGTTCTGGCTTATCCCAGCGGCGATTTCGCCGTCATTGCCAGCGAATACGAACGCAGTGGAGCGCTCGATCAGACATCGGTACTGGAGCACGCCCGCGTGGTCAGCGAGTGTTTCCGCAACACAACGGTGCTGCCCTTCAAGTTCGGCACCGTTTTCGACAGCGACGAAGCCCTGCGCCGCGCCGTGCGCGCCAACCGCAAGGCATTCACCGAAAGCGTGGCCCGCCTCAAAGGTAAGTCGGAAATGCATCTCAAGGTTGTGGTGCACAGCCTCTCCGCGCGCGACTTGCTTCCCGACGCCACTCTTCCACTGGCCGCCGGCAGCGAGTATTTGTGCAAGCTGCGCGAAATCGCCAGCCGCGACCGCGAGCGCCAGAGCAAGGCCCGCGCCGTCTCCGTGCAGGTGCACAAGCTGTTTTTGCCGCTGGAGGAGGAAGTCAGTTGCAAGAGAGTGGATTCCGGCGGCCTGCTGATTGATATTGCCCACCTGATCGACTCCAAGGCCGTGGAAAAATATCAGAACCGCTACAGCGCCGCCACCCGCCAGTTGAAGAATTGCCGCGTCGCCATCAGCGGCCCCTGGCCGCCGTATCACTTCACTCCCGGCAAGCTGCGCACCGTGGGCTCGAACAGCTAGCGATACTCTCGGTCGCAAACCGCTCACCACCGGGGCAATTCTGCCCCGGTTCTCTCTGGCCTGAAGATCGGACTATAACTCTCGGCCGCTCCTTGTGGCATTGGCCCGCGCCAAAGCCACCCGCCACATGGTCGAGGCCCACAGGTGGAAGCCGGGGCACGAAATGTGAGCGGTGCAGTTTCTAGAGGGTGTTTGGCTCTGTTGAGATCCCCGCACCATAAGCCGATCATCACCGCCACCGGTTCCGCGAACAGTCCCATCTGGGGCATCAAGCAGAACGAAGCTACCGGCGGACCAACGGGGGTCACCACAGTCGCGCCCCCGGTCGGCAGCGAGGGAGATGTCATCGAGATGGAAATGCCTTCGCTGCTAGAGATCGGGCGTCGTGCCGCCATGCAGGCCGAGCGCGAGGCCATCGAGCGCGTTCTGGCCCAGACGCGATGGAACCGCCGCCAAGCCGCCAAGATCCTCAAGATCAGCTACAAGGCTCTGCTCAACAAGTTGAAGGCCATGGAGGAGCAGAACCGGGCTCACAGTAGGCAGCGCAGTGCCTAGAGTGAGCATTGCGATTCCGACTGCCGCGTGCGTACAGATTCATTGTTTCCTGTGCAAAAGCTGCGCTTTGTCCCTGCTAACTGCGTAGTTGCCAACAGCTTGATTAGCTGAGGCGAATTCTCTTCCGCGTCTGCGGCTTTTGGTTGCGAGAGTGCTGGTTGGCTTGGCAACAAAAGAGGCCGTGACACAAGCATGACTTTGAACCTCTTCCTTGGTTGGCGACTTGTCCAAACTCCGCGTCCCTGCCGACGGAACGGCGCTTAGCATCGCCTTTTCTGACCTGCCCTCCCTCCCCCTGCCTCTTTCAAAGTGGCCTCGCAAGAGGCCGCTTCTTGTTTGTCCCGGAGCAGTTCAAGAATTGCCCTATCCCCGACGACGAGGCCGGTGTTGGCGGAATGTGGGTGCATCGCGACCTTACTCCGAAATCGGGAATCCGCGAAGCGGCTGGTTGCGCAACCAGTTGACGCCCGCTCCACGGCGCGGATATCATCTTCAGTTTTATCCCTGTGTTCCATGGCTTTCCGTGAACCGGGTGGAAAGAATCGGCGCATGGAAAAGAAGAAGCTCGAATACTTTAAGAAGAAGCTGGAAGAGCGGCAGCAGCAGTTGCGCAAGAACGTGTCGCGCAGCGAGCAGGACGGGCGCACCACCGACCTCGATACCGCGCAGGACATTGCCGACCGCGCCGCCAGCTCTTACAACAAGGAGTTCCTCTTCCATCAGAGCAACAGCGAGCGCCAACTGTTGCAGATGGTTGAGGGCGCCCTGTCTCGCATCCGCGAAGGCACATTCGGCCAGTGCATCTCCTGCGGCAAGGAGATCAACCCCAAGCGCATCGAGGCTGTGCCTTGGACCCGCCACTGCATCGAATGTCAGGAAAAGCTGGAAAAAGGCCAGCTCGAAGAAGCGACCGGCTAACCGCCGAACCTAGCTACTTCCCCAAATCACAACTCACAGCCCCAGCTCAGTCATTCGCGCTACTCGGCGAACCTGGCGGAAGCTATTTGGGAAATAACCGTGGAATGCAGCGCGGCCGCTGCGCTCAAACCCGCAAAACTGAAACCTGTCTCGCTTTTGCCGAAGCTGAGGCCTGAGACTCGGCTTACTTCAGCTCGGCCAGCCGTGCGCTCGCAATCTGCGCCGCCGGGCTGTCGGGGTTTTCTTTCTGCACTTGCTGATACAGGGTGCGCGCGTCCTGCGGCTGCTTCGACTCGTACACCGAGGCGAGCGCCAGTTGCGCTTGCGACTTCGAAACCGTATTCGTCGGGTGTTCGATCAGGTCTTTGTAGATCGGCGCCGCCTGCGCGTCCTTGCCCTGGTTGCGATATAAGGCCGCCAGCGCGAGCTTGGCCAGCGAAGCCAGGTCCGAGTGCCCCGACTCCGCCACTTCCTTCAATTCTTTTTCGGCCGCCGCCGTGTTGCCCGCGTCCTGGTCGGTCAATCCCATGAAATAGCGCGCAATCTCGGCTGAGTTGGTGTGCGCATACTGCTCCGCCACCTTGGCGAACTCCGCCCGCGCCGCCTTGGCCCGGTCCGCAGTCGTTGCAAACGATGTCACCTCCGGCGCCGGCGGTTGTCCCCCCGAAATCAACGGCGCCTGATACACCTGCAACGCATGCCCCAGCGCCACGCCCGCGGCCTCGTCCTGCCGCTGGAGGTAGAACCAGCCGGCGGCCACGATTACCAGCACCACCGCCACCGCGGCCCCACCATAGACCAGCTTGCCGCCGTGTTCGACCGCCCAGGAATAGGTTTCCTTGGCGGTGGTCCGGAATTGATCTTCTTTGAGCTGATGTCTTGTTGAACTGCGCACGTTTGTTGAGTCCTTAACCGTCGAGGAGGGCTGCCGTAGAAAGACTGCGGCAGACGGCCCAGAATTGTCGAGTCTAGCAGGGCCAATTCAGCAGCGTCAAACTTGAGGCTCTGTAGCGGTTCTCGGCTCTCGGTCTTGGGTTCCCGTTGGAACCGTCCCAAAGCCGAACACCGTCAACCGACAACCTTCTGTACAACCGCGCTCCGTCTCCGTGGCTTCGAACTAAGAAAGCGCCGCTTCTGTTAGTGTGTCCCTGTACTGCGGGCCGGACTTGATCCCGCGAACCGGACGAGGAGGCTTTATGCGCAAGCTAGCAATTTCGGTCGCCATCATCGTCGCCATCCTTGTCATCATCATCGTTGTCGTGCCGCTGGTGCTCGACATCAACCGCTATCACGGCGTCATCCAGGCGCAACTGGAAAAGGCCCTCGGACGCTCCGTCACCTTCGGCCAGATGCACCTCTCGCTGCTGCCCCCGACGGTGCGCATGGATGACGTTGTTATCGGCGAAGCCCCCCAGTTCGGCCGCGGCCCCTTCGCCAGCATGGATGCCATCGACGCCTCGGTAAAACTGCTGCCGTTGCTGCATCAGGACGTGCAGATAAGCTCGCTCGATCTCAAGGGGCCCAAGCTGCAACTGATCCGTAACGCGCAAGGGGTTTGGAACTTCTCCACCCTCGGCCAGGCGCAGCAACAGCCGAGCAAGCCGGAAGCGCAGGGCGGCGGCTTCGTGCTCTCCAATCTGAAGATCAGCAACGGCCAGGTCACGCTGGTTGATGACCAGAAGCATTTCCAGGGCGTCTACAACAATATCGACGTCAGCCTGCACGGCTACGCGCCCGGCAAGCCCTTCGATTTCTCCGCCGCGCTCCGTCTACCCGGCCCGGGCACGGAAACGCTCGCGCTCAGCGGCACCGCCGGACCCATTGACCAAGCCGACATGCTGAAGACTCCCTTCGACGGCAAGCTGCAACTCAAGGAAGTCTCCCTTGGCGGCATCCAGAAGGTGCTCGATGTGCCTTCGCTGAAAGGCATGGAAGGCACCGTCTCCGGCAACCTCGCGCTCAAGAACGATAACGGCACGCTCAGCTCGGAAGGCACGGCAGAACTGAAGGACGGCGTCGTGCGCAACGTCAAGATCGGTTACCCCGTCTCCCTCGACTACAAGTTCACCGACCGCCTCGCCAGCGACCAAATCCACATCGATCGCGCCAAGCTGCAGCTCGGTTCGACGCCGCTGTCCATCTCCGGAGACATCAATGGCGGCGCCACGCCCGCCACCGCCAACGTGCACGTCACCGCGCAAGACGCTTCCATTGCCGAGGTCGCGCGCCTGGCTTCCGCCTTCGGCGTGGCCTTCAATCCCAACATGACGGTGAACGGCAAACTCACCGCCGAGCTGAGCGCGCAAGGCCCGCTCGCGCAGCCGGCGCTCAACGGCAATCTGTCCGGCAAAGACATGCACGTCAGCGGCGGCGACCTGAAGCAACCCGTCGATGTCAGCGGCATCGAACTCGCGCTCACGCCGCGCGACATCCGCTCCAATCCCTTCACTGCGAACAGCGGCGGGACGAAGGTCGCGGTGCAGTTCGCGCTGAGCAACTACACCAGCGCCTCGCCGCTGGTTGACGCCACGCTGCGCACCTTCGACGCCAGCATTCCGGAACTGCTCGCCATCGCGCGCGCCTACGGCATCTCGGCCGCGGAAGGCATCAGCGGCGCCGGCAATATCTCGCTCGACCTGCACGCCGCCGGTCCGATCAAGAACACCGACGCCATGAACTTCAGCGGCAGCGGCAAGATCGTGAGCGCGACGCTGAACACGCCGCAGATTACGCAGCCGCTGGCGATCAAGAACGCCGACCTGCAGTTCAGCCAGAACGGGGCGTCGCTCAACAATCTCAATGCTTCACTCGCCGGCACCAACGCCACCGGCAACATGACGCTGCGCAACTTCAATGCGCCGCAAGTGCGGTTCACGCTCAACGCCGACCAGGTCGATGTCGTAAAATTGCAGCAGGCGCTGGGTAGCGCGCCGCAGCAGCCGCAGCATCGCGCCACGTTGGATTTGTGCGGCATACGCGCCCTCGCGTGTGCGGTCACGAACGATGCTGGAGCGCACTCGCCCGCGAGCACGTTTTCCTGGAACCTGATCCCTCGCGCCGAAGCGCAAACGAAATCCGCCGCGCCACAGTCCAGCATCCTGGAAAGAATCAGCGGTGGCGGCAGTATCACGGCCGGCAAGGTCATCTACGACCAGCTCCTGCTAGACCAGGTCCATTCCAACGTCGTCTTCGACCACGGCGTGATTAAGCTCGCGCCCATTACCGCCGGCCTCTACGGCGGCCAGCAGATCGGCACGATCACCTTGGACATGCGCCCCACGCCGATGGCCGTGACCGTGCAGACCAAGCTCAACCAGGTGGACGCCAACAAGCTGCTCTCGTCGGTCAGCTCGCTCAAGCAGACCGTCTACGGCCTGCTTGCGGGCAACGCCAATGCCAGCTTCCGCGCCGCCTCGTCGGCCGACATGGCGCGCACGCTGAACGGCACCATCGCGCTCGATCTCACCAAGGGCAAGCTCGCGCATGTTGACCTGCTGAACGAACTGGCCGGCGTCGGCAAGTTTGTCGGCGCCGGCTTCAAGTCGCCATCCTCGACCGGCAGCGAGCCGTTCACCGATATTGTGCAGCTCACTGGAAATTTCAACGTGGTCAACGGACTGGCGCAGACCAACAATGTGAAAGCCGTCATTCCCGGCGGAACCATGGCCGCCGAGGGCGCACTTAACCTGGCGACCGAAGAGCTGAACATGCACGTGACCGCCGTGCTCTCCAAAGCGATGAGCCAGCAGGTGGGCGGGACGCAGGTCGGCGGCTTCATGCAGACCGCGCTCGCCAACCAGCAGGGCGAACTGGTCATTCCCATTCTCCTGACCGGCACCTTCGGCAGCCCGCGCGTCGCGCCCGACCTGCAAAAGATCGCGCAGATGAAATTGCAGAACCTGCTGCCGACCGCGGGCAATCCCGGCGGGCTCGTCAGCGGCATTCTGGGCGCGGTCGGCGGCAAGGGCGGTGCGCAGCAGCGCGGCCTCGGCGGCGTTCTCGGCGCCCTCGCAGGCCAACAGCAACAGCCGAAACAGCCGACGGCCTTGCCGCAGCAGCAACCTCAGCAACAGAATCCTCTTGGCGACCTGCTCAATCAGGTGCTCGGCGACAAGAAGAAGCAGCAAAAACAACCGCCGCCACCGCCAAAGAAGTAGTAGAGTCTCGCCAAAAACGGGTGGACCGGGCTCACCCTCGAGCGTGACGGTTGAAATGCGTGCCACGGGCGGCGCAGCCGCACTTTCAACGAGTAGCACCAGCAACCCTTTGTACTTCCCGTTCGATTCTAGCTGCGTCTTTGTCGCGGGCCACTTCCAGGTCATAGCGAGTCTGGAGATTAAGCCAAAACTCGGGCGTGGTGCCAAGACAATGGGCAAGCCTGAGAGCCATATCGGTAGAAATGGCCCTCCTCTCGTTCACAATCTCATAAACTGCGGGCGCAGACACGCGCAGGGCCAGGGAGAGCTTGTGCGGATTCACGCCAAGCGGCCCCATGAATTCCTCCCGCAGAATCTCGCCGGGATGCACGGGCTTCAATTTTGCTGCCATATTTCTTGCTCTCTCAGTGGTAATCCGTAATCTCGACATCGTAGGCATCCCCATTCCGCCACAGGAAACAGACACGCCATTGGTCGTTGATGCGGATGCTGTGTTGGCCCTCAATCCGCCCCGGAGAGCGAACGTGGCCGTGACTATGTTGCGGAATTTGATTCGACGGGAGCACTCGTTCGGCACGTCATAGCGGGAAAGGGCTCCCTCCAGTTCAGTGACAACATGGTAAGCCGAGCCATGGATGCGCCAGCGGCATATGGGGAAGATGGTCAACTTTACTTGCTGAACCCGAAGGGTGTATCTGTGGTGTCTCGCACTGGTGACAGCATAAGGAGCTTTGTTTTGGCTACCGCAGAGCCAGAATACATGCCGTTCAACATATTCTATGCGGATCGGCGACTTGTGATCACATATTTGAAGTATGGCGGCAAGGGACCTGCCACTACCTACTACTCCGTTGTCGATGCGGCCAGTGGAGATGAACTGGCGGTCTATAAAACTAGTCCTGAGTTAGGAAATAACCTACTCTGTTATACCAGCGAGGGCTTTGCTTTTTACCGAGTCGAACATGGCAGAGCAAAGTTAATCACCGCAAAGGCGGAATGATGTAGTGTTCGGTTGCATTAGAGTTGCTGCGCAGGGCCGTTGGTCCGGTCCAGAATAGAGGTCGTTTGAAATGAAACCCAGCCTTCGAGCCAGACTGTTTGTCGGCGCAGTCATCCTGACCGCCATGGGTGTGAGGGGGGACGGCCAGATCTGGCAAGATGCATCGCCAGGGGTGTTCAAGGCTAGGACAGAGCTTGTTTTAGTGCCGGTGGTGGTCACCGATCACAACGGCAAGTTTGTTCACGGGCTGGGCAAGGAAGATTTCCGGCTAGAGCACAACGGCAAACTACAAGCTCTTCGTACGTTTGAAGAAGTCACCGCAAGACTCGCTCCCGTGAGGCGCACGGAATTGCCCAACAATGCGTATACGAACGAATTGGCGAATGACCCGAATGCAAAGCCTTTATACATCATCTTGGTGGACGTGCTTAACACTCCTTTCGAGAATCAAGTCCAGGGTCGCGAGGCGCTGATGAAAATGTTGGCTCAAACGGTGCCAACGAATGCGCTCGTCGGGTTAGCGGTACTAGACATCAATGGGTTGCATGTGCTGCACGATTTCACCAACGATCCTCGCATCCTGGTGTCGGCGCTGCGTACAGCTACAGGACAACCGGCGCTCGACAGCGCAACCCGGGATGCTGCCGCGAGTTCCTTGGGAGAAGCGCGCCAGTTAGTCGCTATGATCACCCAAGGATTGAATGCCGAAAAGGCGCTCCAGATGGCCAGTGCGGCACTGGCGTCGGGAGTCGTCGCGACCTCGAAGCAGAACCAGTCGATAATGACGACTCTGGAAGCCTTTCGCCATATTGCCGAGGGCGTAAAGGCCATACCTGGCCGCAAAGCATTGATCTGGGCGTCGGGAGGGTTCCCCTTCAAGGTCAACACCACAACGAATGAGATCACGGGCGGAGTTGCACCGGAGGTATATCGCCGCACAATGGAAATGCTTGCGGGCGCGAACGTGGCGATGTACCCGGTGGATCTGAGCGGCTTGACCGCGGAACCAGCGCCCAAGGTCGTGGAGCAACGAGACGTGGCCAGCGTGACGCCCGGGAGGATTCGCGGCGAGGAACTCCGCAATCCGTTTAATGACAATAGCGCGGCTACGCTTCGGCAAAGTGTGCACGAGGGGATGAAGCTGTTTGCCGAAATCACTGGCGGGCGGGCGTTTTATAACATGAATGATCTCTCGGGTGCTTTCCAGATCGCGTACGCAGACCTGTCTAACTTCTACTTGGTAGGTTACTACTTAGCTAAAGACAGCAAGCCTGGCTGGCAAAGATTAAGGGTATCTGTAGGCAAAGCGGCGATACAGGTCCGAAGCCGCTCCGGATTCTTTCTCACCCGTAGTGACGACCGCACCGTTCGCGAAGTAGATGAGCGAATGGCGCTCGAGTCGCCCGTGGATTACACGGGTTTGCCACTCACGGTGCAGTGGGGACAGATTGAGGGCTCGGCGGAAAAGAAGGCAAACTTCGTGGTGACAGTTGCACCGGGTTCAGCCCGAGTTGACACAGAACGCAAGAATGCAGTGGACATTGACTTCATTGCGGTTGTGTTCGATGCATCAGGGCGGAAAGTTGCGCAGGTGTCACAGAATTTTAGAGCAGACCTTACCCCAGAAACGGTGCAACAGATCGCCGCGAACGGGGTAAGGTACGCAAACACCATCAAAGTGCCATCTGGTGAGTATGGAGTTCGCTTTGTGGTGCGCGACAACCTCACGGGAGTGCTCGGCAGTGTATGGGCACCTCTGAAGGCTGATTAGGTAGCGATTTTATCTGTTCGTCATTGCGTACACGATGCGTTCTATCGGTTGTTCTTGTACGTTGCAAGGGACGACGCCTCCGCTACTTCAACCGCAGGACTTCGATAGGATCTGCCGAAGAGTGACCCCGAGCCTCGGTTTATTCGAACCGGAGCGCTTCGATGGGATCCAGGTGTGCGGCCTTGCGCGCCGGATAGAAGCCGAAGAAGATGCCGACCGCCATCGAGAAGACCACCGCGGCAACGATGGCCATGGGCGAAATCAGAACTGCCCAGCCCAGCGTCTTGGTGATCACCAGCGAGGAGCCGACGCCGAAGACGATTCCAATCGCCCCGCCGATCAGGCTGAGCACCACCGACTCGCTCAGGAACTGGCGCTGCACGTCCTGCTCGGTGGCGCCGATGGCCATGCGGATGCCGATCTCGCGGGTGCGCTCGGTTACCGACACCAGCATGATGTTCATGATGCCGATGCCGCCCACGATCAGCGAGACGCCGGCAATGGAGGCCAGCAGCAAGGTCATGACGCGCGAGGACTGGTCGGCGAGCTCGGCGATGTCGGCCAGGTTGCGGACGAAGAAATCGTCGTCCTGTCCGGGACGGATGCGGTGGCGGTCGCGCAACAGCAAGCTGATCTGCTGCTGGGCGGCGTAGGTGGCCGGCTGCGAGACCGCCGAAACCATGATGAACTGCAGCCAGTTTTGGCCGGTGATTTTCTTCTGCAGCGTGGTGATGGGCACGACCACGGTATCGTCCTGATCCTGGCCCATGCCGGTCTGGCCCTTGGCGGCGAGCACGCCCACCACCTGGAAGGGCAGGGTGCCGATGCGGATGGTGGTGCCGATCGGGTCGGTGGCGCCGTACAGGTTCTGGCGCACGGTCGCGCCGAGGACGGCGACGTTGGCAGACTGGGTGACGTCGTCCTGGGAGAAGCTGGAACCAGCGACGATGGGCCAGTCGCGAATGTCGAAATACTGCGGCTCGGTACCGTTGACGCGCGTAAACCAGTTCTGGTTTTCGAAAACCACCTGCGCGCTGGTGCCGCTGCCGGGCGCGGCTTTGGCGACGGTGGGGATTTCGCGCTGGATGGCCTTCATGTCGTCGTAGACGAGGGTCTTGGTCTGGCCCCAGCCCATGTGCAGGCCGCCGCGGGTGACCGTGCCGCTGGAAATGAAGAGCAGGTTGGTGCCCATGGAAGCGATCTGGTCCTGGACCTTTTGCTGCGCGCCCTGGCCCACGCCCACCATGGCGATGACGGCGCCGACGCCGATGATGATGCCCAGCATGGTGAGCACGGAGCGCATCTTGTTGCGGGCAAGAGCGCGGAGAGCGATTTTCAAAATGGCTGCGAATTCCATATAGCTACTCTCTTAAGTCTATCGGTCTTTCGGTTCGTCGGTCCATCGGGTTGTCGGTTATCGGTTGTCGGTTCTCGGTAAAACCAGATTCCTCGCGGGCTGAAGCCCGGAATGACAAACCTAGAAACACGCCATTCGGCACGGCTGAAGCCGCGCCCTTCCCAAAACTAATCTTCCGCCGTCGGCATCTTCAACAAGACATCGGCGGCGCGCGGGCGATTGCGAGCCACGTCGTCGCGGCGAATCTTGCCGTCGCGGAAGACCACGATACGTTTGGCGAACTGCGCAATGTCAGGCTCGTGCGTGACCAGCACGATGGTCAGGCCCTGATCGTTGAGTTCCTGGAAAATCTGCAGGATCTCGACCGAGGTGCGGCTGTCGAGGTTTCCGGTAGGCTCGTCGGCCAGCAGGATCGAAGGCTGATTCACCAGGCCGCGCGCGATGGCAACGCGCTGCTGCTGCCCGCCGGAGAGTTGCGACGGGAAGTGGTCCATGCGGTCGCCGAGCCCCACCATGTTCAGCGCCTTCTCGGCGCGCGCGGTGCGCTCGTTCTTGTCGAGGCGCGCGTAGAGCGTCGGCAGCTCGACGTTCTCCAGCGCAGTGGTGCGCGCCAACAGGTTGAAGCCCTGGAAGACGAAGCCGAGCTCGCGGTTGCGAATGGCGGCGAGCGCGTTCTTGTCGAGTTCGGAGACGTCGGTGCCGTTGAGCGAGTAGCGGCCGCTGCTAGGCTTGTCGAGGCAGCCGAGCAGGTTCATGAAGGTGGACTTGCCGGAGCCGCTGGAGCCCATGATGGCGACAAACTCGCCGTGCTGGATGTCGAGCGAGACGCCGCGCAGGGCGTGCACCTTGGTCTCGCCGAGGTCGTAGTACTTGTGCACGTCGGCGACGGAAATAACGTTCTGCAGGTCGCGTTGCGTGGTTGCGAGATCGGGTTGGAGTACGGTTGCCATAGTTTCCTTGTTCATTGTGCCGTCCCTACGGGACTCTGTTGTAATCTTTTCTGGTCTCACCCGGGACTTACGTCCCGGGCTATGAACTGTCGCGCGCCGCGCTCTCCGGGGCTGAAGCCCCGGACTGCTTCGGACCCCGTTTCGCTGCCCTGCGCTTCCACCTGGCACATGCGAGGGCGCGTGTGTCGCACAATCCTAGTCAACACGGGTCGGAGACCCGCGCCACACAGTTCCTTACCTTCCGCCTACGCGCGGGGCGCCGCCCATGCCTGGCGCGGAGCCGCTGCTTGCGCTGGCGGGTTTGGAGCTCGAAGCGGATCCGGTCACGAGTTGATCGCCCTGATTCATCGCGCCATGCAGCACCTGCGCAACCTCAGTGAAAGTGTGGTCGGTGATGCCGGTCTTGATCTGCACTGGAACGAGCTTCTTGTCCGCGGTTTGCTTCCAGACAATCGCAGTGTCCTGCGAGGCCGGACGCGGCTGCTGCGCCAGTGCGTTTGCGCCAGCGCCGCTGGCACTGCGGGTCTTGCCCGGGCGCGAGGAAGTTTTCGGCGTGATGCCGGCCTGCTGCTCGAGCGCGGCAATCTGCTCCGGCTTCAGGTCGGGCGTGAAGCGCAGCGCACCGTTGGGAACCTTGACTACGTTGGTCGCGCTGGCAACGGGAATGGTCAGGTAGGCGGTCATGCCCGGAAACAGCTTGGTGTCCGGATTGTCGAAGTCAATGATCGTGTTGTAGGTGACGACGTTCTGCACGGTCGTGGGATTCATGCGGACCTGCGAAACCACGCCGCGGAAAGTGTCGCGTGGGAAAGCGTCCACCTTGAAGGTCACTGGCCGGCCGACCTGCATCTGGCCAACGTCGCTTTCGTCGGTGGCGGCATAGACCTGCATTTTGGTGAGGTCCTGCGCGATGTTGAACAGCGTCGGCGCCTGCAAGGAGGCGGCGACGGTCTGGCCGACGTCGATGTTGCGGGCGACCACGGTGCCGTCAATGGGCGAGCGAATGATGGTGTGGCCGAGATTGGTCCGCGCCACCGCAACCGCCGCGGCTTTCTGCGAGACCTGCGCCTCGGCCTGCGCGACTTGCGCCTTGGCGGCATTCACGCCAGCCAGCCCGGTATCGTGGTTCGCCTTGGCCTGGTCGAGTTGCTGCTGCGCGACCACGCCTTCCTTGGCGAGCGCCGTGTTGCGCGCGTAGTCGGCGGAAGCCTGCTCGGCGGTGGCCTGCGCCTTTACCAGACCGGCTTTAGCAGCCGCGAGGTTGGCGCGCGCGTCCTGGAGATCGGCCTGCGCCTGCAACAGCGCACCGCGGAAGAGCGCGGGATCGATTTCGGCAATCACCTGGTTGCTCTTGACGTGCGAGTTGAAGTCGGCGGACAGCTTGGAAATGGTCCCGGAAACCTGCGAGCCGACCTGCACGGTGGTGACCGCGTTGATGGTGCCGGTGGCTTCGACGACGTCGTGAATGTCGCCGCGCTCCACGCTGGAGGTGAAATACTGCGGTGCAGACGTGCGGCCGAAGTCGAAGGCGGCGAATATGCCGACCGCAATCACCAGAGCCGCGACAACCATCCATTTGCTCTTGAGGTATTTCATAAGATTTCTCCGACTGCTACTCGATTGAACCCGGATGCAGAAGCTGTGCGGGTAAAGAGTCGGTCAGCGAGGAGTAAAGGTTTGTAAGTGCGGTAGGCAGTCGGTAGTCGTTGGCCGGAGTCGCTAGTCGTTAGTCGTTGGCCGATACGGGAAGCGCGGGAGAGCGGCCCCGGTTGGCCCGTTCGGAGGAGCATGAAAGGGGCCGCTGGTCCCGCGGGGTCAGCGGCTGGTACAAGAGGCTCAGCCGCTGGCCTGGTGCCCGGGTCTTGGGCGAGCACCGGTTCTTCCGACAGTTAAGCACAGCGGACGGCGTCAGCAGGTAAAGAGTCGTCAAGAAGAGTAAAGGTTTGTAAAGTCAGGGGTCGGTTCAAGACGGCGGTGTACAACCTAAGGCTGAGGGGCGCGGAAAATGCAAGGTCCGTCGACTCGCACGACGACCCAGGTTGGCCGGTCTCGGCCGCGTCCCGGCGCAGGTTGAGCTTGATTTCGATATTTCTGCAGAGCCAGCGTTTATCTATATATTTGAGGATTGCACCGCAGGAAGCAAGATGGAACGTGTGCTGATTGTCGATGACGACGTGGAGCTGTGCGAGCTGGTGGCGGAGTACCTGACGCCGGAGGGGTTCGAAGCCGAGGCGGTGCACAACGGCGAAGAAGGCCTGAAGCGGGCGCTTTCGGGCGAGCACGCGATCGTCGTGCTGGACGTGATGCTGCCCGGGATGAACGGGTTGGATGTGCTGCGGCGGCTGCGGGCGGAGTCGCGAGTACCGGTGCTGATCCTGACGGCGAGGGGTGACGACGTGGACCGGATTGTCGGGTTGGAGATCGGCGCCGACGACTACTTGCCGAAGCCGTTCAACCCGCGCGAGCTGATGGCGCGCATTCGGGCCATCCTGCGGCGCACGCAACCGCCGACGTCCCCGTCGCTGGAGAAGATCACGGTGGGCGACGTGGAACTAGACCCGGCGGCGCGCGCCGTGTGGCGCGCGGGCGAGCCGGTGGAATTGACGTCGGTGGAGTTCGGAATGCTGGAAGCCCTGATGCGGGCCGCGGGACAGGTGGTGACGCGCGACCAGTTGGCGCAAACGGTGCTGGGGCGCAAGTTCATGCCGTACGATCGCAGTATTGACATGCACGTCAGCAAACTGAGGAAGAAGTTGGGGGACGGGGACGGAGCGGAGCGGATCAAGACGATTCGCGGCGTCGGTTACGTGTTCGCGCGGCCGAGCGACCCCCCCAGCAGGCCAACAGCGGGCCTGCCGGGGACCCCGGACGAGGGGGGATGCTAAGCGATGCGCAGCCTGTTCCTCAAGATCTTCCTGATTTTCTGGGTGACGCTGGTCGTGGTCGGCGCGGTGCTGATTTATACCTGGGGCATCCAGCCGGAGGTGATCGTGTCGCGCTGGCGCGGGGCAACCAGCGACGCGGTGGCGCTCTATGCGCAATCGGCGGCGGAGGAACTGGACCGCTACGGCATGGTGGCGCTGAATAATTACTTTCAGCGGCTGGAAGTGTCGTCGCACATTCGGGCGGCGCTGTTCGACGAAAACGGGCAGCCGATCGCGGGCAAAGCGTCGAAAAGCATGCGCGAGCTGGCGCCGCACGCGGGCCAGGGCGGGGAGCCGGCGTTCCTCATCCAAGGGTCGACGGCATCGGCGGCGCAACGCACGATCGGGCCGTCCGGGCGAGTGTACATCATGGTGGCGGAGATGCCGCGGGGGCCGGTAGGCACGGTGCGGCGACTGGCGCGGGCGCAGATCGAACAGTGGGCCGCGGCCATCCTGCTTTCCGGACTGATCTGTTACCTGTTGACGCTGTACCTGACGCGTCCCATCCTGCGGCTGCGGCTGGCGACGCACGCACTTTCGGCGGGCGACCTGAGCGCGCGCGCGCCCGCGAAACTGGAGGGCAGGCGCGATGAACTCGGCGAACTGGTACACGACTTCAACCAGATGGCGGACCGGATCGAACGGCTGATGATGAGCCAAAGGCAACTGCTCAGCGACATCTCGCACGAGCTGCGGTCGCCGCTGGCGCGGTTGAACGTGGCGCTGGGACTGGCGCGGCAAAGAGCAGGCGCGGAGGCTGCGTCGTCACTGGACAGGATTGAGCTCGAGGCCGAGCGATTGAACGAGATGATCGGAAAGCTGCTGTCGCTGGCGCGCATGCAGGGCGCGGCCATACCGCCGGAAAAATCTCGCGTGCAGTTGGACGAGATGGTGAAGGAAGTGGCAGCCGATGCGGAGTTCGAAGCGCAAGAGCGGAATTGCACGGTGCGAGTAGTGGGCAACATCGAGTGCGCGACCGAGGGCAGCCCGGAGTTGCTGCGCAGCGCAGTGGAAAACGTGGTGCGCAATGCCGTACGGTACACCGCCAGCGGCAGCGAAGTGGAGATCACGCTGGCGAACCTCGATTCGAACGCGGAGATCACGGTGCGCGATCACGGCCCGGGCGCGCCGGATTCGGAACTGCAGAATTTGTTCCGTCCGTTTTACCGCGTGGCCAACGCTCGCGAGCGCCAAACCGGGGGCGTGGGACTGGGATTGGCGATCGCCGATCGCGCGGTGCGACTGCACGGCGGAACGGTGGCGGCGGCCAATGCGCCAGGGGGCGGGTTGGTGGTGAAGATCAGGGTGCCGACGCAGTGCGGGTGAGTTGATTCGTAATGTTGCAATTTTGGATTGGCAATTTGTAATTTGCGGGCCTTAGTTTGATTGCTGCTCTGTGGTTCCCGGTCGCTCCTATCCTCCAACAAACATAGCTCTCCGTTCGCGGCAAAACCAGGCGCGAGTACAGGATGACAGACTGACGGGCGATACAGGCGAGGACGCGTGTGCCGCTTGCGCGTGTCACGTGCGAAGCGTGCGCACAGGCAATGGTGATGCGGGTCACAGGGAATCTGGCGTCACCGGGAGAGGTGTTGGAGGTGACATGACGAGGTGATGCTCATCACTGCGGGGGCGTGAGCGCGGACCGAGAATCGCGGATGAGCGAGGGTTCGTGCGCACGGATCAGAAACCCGTGCCCTACGGTATCGCTATGCGGGGCGGGCAAATGAGAGCGAAGACGGCCACGGTCGCGCTAGGCATCCTGCTGGGAGTGGCGCTGGGGGTGGGGTCCTACACCTTCATTTATGCGCGCGGCTACTCCTACCTGTCGAACAATCCCGAGTCGTGCACCAACTGCCACGTGATGAAGGAGTACTACAGCGGGTGGCAGAAGGGGAGCCATCACGCGGCGGCCAAGTGCAATGACTGCCACACGCCGCCCGGGCTGCTGGCCAAGTACGCGACCAAGACCAGCAACGGATTCTTCCACTCGCTGGCATTCACGTCGGGACGGTTTCCGGATTCCATTCAAATGAAGAATCGCAATCACCGGGTGACGGAAGAGGCTTGCCGCAATTGTCACCAGGACGTGGTAGCGGCGGTGGAGGGCACGCACCGGGAAGCGGCGCAGATGAGCTGCATCCGCTGCCACGCGTCGAGCGGACATTCGGAAGCGGTGGCTTCCACCAACACTTCTCTGGAAGGGAACCTGCCATGAGCAACGAGACAGCGAAAGAAGCAACCATCAATCGGCGCCTGCTGACGATCACGGTGGTGCTGGCGGCGATTGCCGCCGTGGCCGCGACCGGGCTGCTGGTGAACATCTTCGAGCACCGGCAGGAGGCGAAGAACCCGTTCTTCAAGACGGTGGAACTGAGCGACAAGATCGACGACCCGGCGAAGTGGGGCACGAACTTCCCCATGCAGTACGGCCTCTACCTGCGGACAAAGCAGGAGGCGGCGACAAAGTTCGGCGGAGATGAAGCGGAGCTGCGCTCGCCGACGCCGGAGGATCCGCGGCCCACGGTGTCGCGTTCCAACCTGGCGAAAGATCCGCGGCTGAAGGCGATGTGGGCCGGCTACGCGTTCTCGGCGGACTATCGGGAGCGCCGCGGACACGAATGGATGCTGGCGGACCAGAAGTATACGGGGCGGCAGAAGTTCGCCAAGCAGCCGGGCACCTGCCTGAATTGCCACGCGTCGCTGTACAAGGCATACCTGGAACAGGGCGAGGGCGACATCACCAAGGGCTTCGAGAAGATCAGCAAGCTGCCGTACGCCGAGGCAGTGAAGCTGGTGAAGCACCCGGTGGCGTGCATCGACTGCCACGAGCCAACCACGATGCAGTTGCGCATTTCGCGGCCGGCGTTCATCGAGGGCATCCGGGCGTTGAAGGCGTCGCAGGGCGTGCCGGATTTCGACGTCAACAAGCAGGCGACCCTGCAGGAGTTGCGCACCTACGTGTGCGCGCAGTGCCATGTCGAATATTACTTCAAGGGCCAGGACAAACGGCTGACGTTCCCGTGGTCGAAGGGCGTGGCGGTGGAGAACATCGTCCAGTTCTACGACGACGAGAAATTCAAGGATTGGGTGCACGGCGACACCGGGGCGCCGATGCTGAAGGCACAGCATCCGGAATTCGAGATGTGGAGCCAGGGAATTCACGCGCGGTCCAACGTGGCCTGCGCTGACTGCCATATGCCGTACCGGCGCGAGGGCGCGCTGAAGATCAGCGACCACCACGTGCGCAGCCCGCTGCTGAACATCAACCGGGCGTGCCAGCAGTGCCATCACTGGGACGAGAAGGAAATCAAGGGGCGCGTCGAAGAAATCCAGACCCGGTTCTTCAACGAGCGCAACGTGGCCATGGACGCGCTGATGGACTTGATCCGCGACATCAACGCGGCCAAAAAGAACGGCGCGACGGATGCGGAGCTGGAACGGGCGCGCGATTATCAGCGCAAGGCGAGCTTCTACCTCGACTTTGCGATGTCGGAGAACTCGATGGGCTTCCACGCGCCGCAGGAATCCACGCGCATGCTGGCGGAGGCGATCAACTTCTGCCGGCTGGGGCAGTTGTCGCTGCGCAGCACCGCGAGCCCGACGGCGCCCATGCAGAAAGCGAGTTTGCAGTCAGCTCCTAGGGGAAAATAACTGAAGCGTTGCACATCGGCGCCCTCGCCCGGCAGAAGATCGCCGGGCGTTATTCTTTGGTAGCTGGGAGTTAGGAGTTAGCCGAATAGTGCGCACAGGCTGGGGTCTGCGATGAAGTTGAGGCTGGAAGCATGAAGAGCCGGAGGGCGGGGATGATCGGCCGATGAATGGTGACCCAGCTATGAGACCCCACCCGGTCCGGCGAACTTGGAGGTAGTGTGCCGCAATTGCAGCCTACCGTGGTGTGATGCAAGTCACAGCTCAAGGTGACATGGTGCCGGCCTGGGAAAATCCCTCGCGGGCGCCGGAGACGCGGCGGATTCGCGGGGGCTAAAAAAAATCAGCCGAACGGGAAGAGTAGCGGAGCCGCGGGCGCGGGCAGAGCATCCTATGTAAAGGAGTGAGTGTAGTTGCGCCTGGTTGGCGACCACCTTATGTTCAAGTCGAATCGAACTCTCCTCGCCCTTGTTCTGATTCTTGCCGCGTCCGGATTGCTGGGCGTGGTCTTCGGTCAACGAACCCAAACCCAGGAAAGCAGCGATGCGGACATGCAACAAAATCTGCGGCAGTTCACGCAGGTGTACGACGTGGTGGAGCAGAACTATGCCGAAGCGGTGAAGCCCGACAAAGCGATCTATGACGGGGCGATCCCAGGCATGCTGCGCTCGCTGGATCCGCACTCGACGTTCTTCAATCCCAAGGCTTTTGCGCAGCTCAACGAGGAGCAGCGCGGAAATTATTTCGGCGTCGGCATGGAGATCGGGCCGCGCGGCGACAAGATCGTTGTGATCTCGCCGTTCGTCGGCGCGCCTGCCTATCGGGCGGGGGTTCGCGCCGGCGATGTCATTATGGCGGTGGACGGCAAATCCACGGACAACATGACCACGGCGGATGTGGCGGACCTGGTGAAGGGCCCGCGTGGTTCGCAGGTGCACATCACGATATTGCGCGAGGGCGCGCAAAAGCCGCTGGAGTTCACGGTGACGCGCGACGAGATTCCGCGTCATAGCGTGGACGTGCACTTCCTGATCCAGCCGGGGATCGGGTATCTCCACATCGGTTCGTTTATTGAGACCACGGAAAGCGAACTAGACAAAGCGCTGGCCGATTTCGGCGACCTGCGCGGTTTGATTCTCGATCTGCGACAGGACCCGGGCGGACTGCTGAAGGAAGCGGTCGCGGTGTCCGACCAGTTTTTGCCGAAGGGGGCGGTGGTGGTGTCGCAGCGCGGGCGGTCGTCGCCGGAAATTGTGTATCGCGCGAAGAAGGGCAACGGAGGCAAGAATTATCCAATCGTGGTGCTGGTGAACCGCGGCACGGCGTCAGCGGCGGAGATCGTGTCGGCCGCGATCCAGGACCACGACCGCGGGCTGGTGCTGGGCGAGAACACGTTCGGCAAGGGCCTGGTGCAGACGGTGTATCCGCTGTCGGACAAGACCGGAATAGCGCTGACGACGGCGAGATACTACACGCCGAGCGGGCGGCTCATCCAGCGCAAGTACACGGGCATGTCGCTCTACGATTATTACAACGGCGCGGGCAGCGAAGACAGCATCGTGGGCCGGGAGGCAAAGACGACCGACAGCGGGCGGATCGTGTACGGCGGCGACGGCATCACGCCGGACGTGAAATTCGCCACCCCGAAGCCGAACCACTTTCAGAACGAGATGCAGATCCGCTACGTCTTCTTCGATTTCGCGAAGCGATACCTGAGCAATCACCAGGTGTCGAAGAGTTTCAGCGTCGACGAGCAGGTGCTGCAGCAGTTCCGCGAGTTCCTCAACGAAAAAAAGGCGCCGTGGACCGAGGCCGACCTGCAGCAGAACCTGGACTGGGTGAAGTCTGGTATCAAGGTCGAATTGGTCACCGAGGTCTTTGGCCTGGACGCAGGGCTGCAAGCGAAGGCGGAAGCAGACCCGGAAGTGGCGAAAGCCGTCGCGCTACTGCCACAAGCGAATCAGCTTAGCGAAAACGCGCGGCGCATCCTGGCGGCAAGAGCCATGGGCGGCCCAGCTTCGAAGCAGTAGCAGCAAGCAACAGGCGTTCTGGGTTTGGAACGCTGTGGCAGACCAGGAACGTCGAGAGTAGTAGTGGTGGGCGGCCCCCAGGGTGCCGCCCCTGCCATTCTTGGGCTGGACGTCAGTTGTGTGACGCGAGTCACCAGTTTCGCAAAGGAGAGGGGTGGGATGCGGCGAGAGAGAATTGCGAGCTGTTTGCTGACCCTGTTGGTGGGCACGTCCGCTTGTGCGCAGGTAGCCGAGACGACGCCACAACAGAATCCGCCGCTGACGATTACGTTGCAGGACGCTCTGCAGCGGGCACGCGGGATCATGCCGCAATTGCTGGCGGCGAACACCGAGGCGGAAATCGCGCACCAGGAACGCGTGCAGGCGCGCGCGGCGATGCTGCCGACGATCAGTTACACAACTTCCTACCTCTACACGCAGGGCAACGGCACGCCCTCCGGCCTGTTCATTGCGAACAACGCAGTCCACGAGTACCTGGCGCAAGGGAATGCGCATGAGGCGCTAAACCTGGGGTGGGGGCAGATTGCCGAGTACAGGCGGTCGGGAGCGGCGGAGGCGTTAGCGCGCGCCAAGGCGGAGGTGGCCACGCGCGGGCTGGCGGTCACCGTGGTGGAGAATTATTACGGATACGTGGTGGCGCAGCGGAAATATGCGAGCGCGCAAGAAGCGAAGGCGGAGGCGGAGCACTTTTTCAAGATCAGCCAGGAGTTGGAGAGTGGCGGCGAGGTGGCGCACTCAGACGCGATCAAGGCGCAGCTCCAGCTCAATGACCGGCGGCGCGATTTCCAGGAGGCGCGGCTGGCCATGGACAAAGCCCGGCTGGCGCTGGCAGTGCTGCTGTTCCCACATTTCACGCAGGATTTTAGTGTCGTGGACGACTTGCATTTTGCGCCGCCGCTAGCCAGTTTTGCGGAGGTGACGCAGGCGGCACAGAAGAACAATCCCGAGCTGCGGGCGGCAGGCGCATCCCTGGAAGTCGCACAACGCGAGGTACAGGTGGCGTGGGCGACGCATTTTCCGTCGCTCACCTTCGATTACTGGTACGGCATTGACGCCGCTCATTTCGCGACCTATACCGGCGGGGTCCGCAACCTGGGATATGCCGCCGAGGCCACGCTGAGCATTCCCATCTGGGATTGGGGCGCGCTGCGGAGCAAGGTGAAGCAAGCGTCCTTGCGGCGCAGGCAGGCGCAGGTGGAGTTAACATTCGCCCAGCGACAATTGCAAAGCAACATGCGGGCGCTTTATGCTGACGCATCCACGGCGCGCACGGAGTTGGACACCTTGCGAAGTTCGGCAGAGCTGGCGGCAGACAGCCTGCGGCTCACCGATCTACGTTACCAGGCGGGTGAGGCAACGGCGCTGGAAGTGGTGGATGCACAGAACACGCTGGTGCAGGCGCGCAACGCCTATGACGACGGAGAAGCGCGGTATCGAGTCGCGCTCGCCAACCTGCAGACGCTGACCGGGACCTTCTAGTTCGCCCGGGGACAAGATGATCATGCTGGACCGCACATGGAACCGCATCGCGCCGTTGCTGTGCTGTGCAGTGCTGGCAGCGGCAGGCCTGTCCGGCTGCTCCCAAGAAGCCGCGAAACGGGGGCCGGTGGTAAGGGTGCAAGTCGCGCCGGCGAAGCGGACGACCATCGAGCGCGTGGTGCAGGCCGAGGCCGTGCTCTATCCCATCCGCGAAGCGGCGATCACGCCGAAGATCAGCGCGCCGGTCAGCAAGTTCCTGGTACAGCGCGGCGACAAAGTTCATCGCGGTCAACTGCTGGCGGTGCTGGAGAACAGGGACCTGGCAGCGGCGAGTACCGAGAACGAGGGCGCCTACGATCAGGCGCAGGCGACCTACGAAACCGCGGTGAAAGCGAATTTGCCCGAGGAATGGCGCAAGGCCGAACTCGACGTGCAGGCGGCGAAGGAGTCGCTGGATGCGACTCGGAAGATGTACGTCAGCCGGCAAGATCTGTACAGGCAGGGCGCACTGCCGCGCAAGGATCTGGACCAGGCGGAAGTGGCGTACGTACAGGCGCAAAACCAGTACGACATCGCACAGAAACATCTGCAGGCGTTGCAGGCAGGCGGAAAGCGGCAGGCGCTGAAAGCGGCGCAGGGACAGTTGGAGGCGGCGCAGGGGAAGTACGCGGGATCGCAGGCGCAACTGAACTATAGCGAGGTGCACAGCCCGATTGCGGGCGTGGTGACGGACCGCCCGTTGTACCCGGGCGAGATGTCGACCGCAGGGACGCCCCTGATCACGGTGATGGATGTTGCGCAAGTGGTCGCGCGGGCTCACATCCCGCAGGAGCAGGCAGCGCTGCTGAAGGCAGGCGATGCGGCAACCATCACGACGCCGGGGAGCGATGAAAAAATCGCTGGAAAGGTGACAATCGTCAGCCCGGCGCTGGATCCGAATTCCACTACGGTGGAGGTGTGGGTGGAGGCGGCCAATCCCGGGCAGAAGCTGCGTCCCGGGTCCAACGTCGAGCTGGAGATGATCGCCGTAAGAGTTGCGGACGCGATTGTGGTGCCGGCCTCGGCGTTACTGAAGAATGGCGAAGGAGCGACTTCGGTAATGGTTGTCGGGCCGGATAGCCGCGCGCACCAACAGGCAGTAAAGGTGGGAGTGCAACAGGGGAACGATGTCCAGATCGCCAGCGGGCTGAAGCCTGGCGACAACGTGATCACCGAGGGCGCCTTCGGCCTGCCCGACAACACGCGCGTGCAGGTGGAGAGCGAACCGGCCCGGGCGAGCCACGAGGGACCGAGCGCGCCCGCCGGCAAACAGGACTGAGCGGGTGGGACTGCGCTCCATTCTCGATCGCGCGCGGCAGCATCCGCCGGCGGACGAATCGCCGTACTGGTTCGCGCGCCTGTCGCGGCCCATCATCTTCCTGATCGTCAGCCTCGCCCTGCTAGGCGCGTACGTGGCGTTTACCATCCCCGTTGCCGTCTTTCCGGCGACGAATTTTCCGCGCATCGTAATCGGCATTGATAACGGCGTCATGCCGATTGATCAAATGATGGTCACAATCACGCGTCCGGTGGAGGAAGCCGTGAACATCGTGCCAGGGCTGGAGTCGGTGCGGTCCATCACCAGCCGAGGTTCAGCGGAGGTGGACCTGTTCTTCAACTGGAACGTGGACCCAGTGGAGACGCTGCAGTTGGTGGACGCTGCGCTGAGCCGGGTACAGTCGTCGCTGCCCTCGACCGCCAAGATCGACAGCCATCGCCTGACGTTCGCCAGCTTTCCCATCCTCGGCTACAGCCTGACGTCATCCACGGTGCCGCAAACAGATCTGTGGCAACTGGCGACGTACGAGATCAAGCCGCGATTGAACCGGCTGGACGGCGTATCCACCGTGCTGGTGCAGGGCGGACAGGAGCCGGAATTTCACATCGTGCCAGATTCGGCACAGCTTCTGCGGGCCGGGGTGAGAATCAGCGACCTGCTCGACGCGGTGCGGCGGACGAACCTGATTGATTCCCCCGGACTGATGGCACAGGGCCACGAACTCGGCCTGGCGCTGGTCAGCGCGCAGGTGCGCGACCCGGCGGAGATCGCCAACATCGTGGTGAAGACGACGCAGCAGGGGGTACCCGTCCACGTCGGTGATGTGGCGCAGGTCACGGCGGGCGTAAAGCCGGTGTACACGCGGATCACCGCCAACGGGCAGCCGGCGGTGCTGCTCAGCATCAACCGCCAGCCGGACAGCAACACCATGCAGGTGGCGTCGGAAGTGCACGACGAAGTCGAACGCATGCGGAAAACGTTACCGGCGGGCGTGCAGCTTGAGTCGTATTACGATCAGTCCACGATCGTGGGTGAGTCCATCAAGAGCGTGCGCGATGCGATCCTGATCGGGCTGGTGCTGGCCTCGGCGGTCATGGTGCTGTTCCTGAGGGACTGGGGCAGCTCGATTGTAGCCGGACTGGTGATTCCGGTGACGATCCTGGTCACGTTCATCGTGCTGAAAATGCTGGGGCAAAGTTTCAACCTGATGACGTTGGGCGGGCTGGCAGCGGCGGTGGGGCTGGTAATTGACGACGCCATCGTGGTGGTAGAAAACATCGTACTGCACCGCGAGGCCGGGCAGCCGCTGCTGGAGGCGATCCACAGCGCCTTGCACGAAATCACCGCGCCGCTGATCGGGTCCACGGTCACCCCGGTCGTCGTGTTTCTGCCGCTGATATCAATCACCGGGGTGACGGGCACGTTCTTTCGCGCACTGGCGATCACCGTGGGCGTGGCGCTGTTCACATCGTTGGCGCTGGCGCTGAGCTGGACACCGAACCTGAGCCAGTTCCTTCTCCGTGAGCGCGGCCGAAGTCCGCGGACCTTCACGCCGGGCAATCTCGGCGAATCGCTGCTGGCGGCAGAAGAAGAATCGCTCGGCGGATGGTTCGGCCGGGTCGTCCGGTTCTACGAACGCACGCTGCACATCGCGCTGGCGCGGCCACTGTGGATGGCGATCGGCAGCCTGGTGCTGATGGTCGCGGCGTACGCGAGCTATCGCGGCCTGGGCAGCGACATGCTGCCGGAGATGGACGAAGGCGGCTTCATCATCGACTACATCATGCCGGCGGGCAGTGCGCTGCAGGAGACCGATCGTGTGGTGGGGCACATCGAGCAGATGCTGCGCAAGATTCCCGAGGTGGAGAGCACGTCGCGGCGCACCGGAATGCAACTCGGGCTGGCGGCGGTCACGGAAGCCAACACGGGCGACATCTCGGTCAAGCTGAAGCAGGGCCGGCGACGCGACATTGAGGAAATCATTGCCGAAGTGCGCTCCGACATCGCGCGGCAGGAACCGGCGATCGAGGTCGAGTTCATCCAGGTCCTGCAGGACATGATCGGGGATCTAACGTCGGCGCCGGAGCCGATCCAGGTCAAGCTGTTCTCCCAGAACGCGCAGGAGTTGCGCGACTGGGCACCGCGCGTGGCCGATGCCATCAAAAAAATCCCCGGCGTCGTGGACGTGCTGAACGGGATTGACAACACGATCAGCGGGCCGGCCATCGTGTTCCATGTGGACCCAGCAGCCGCGGCGCGCGCCGGCTTCACGCCGGAGGAGGTGGCGATTGATGCGACCGCGATCCTGGAAGGCGAACCGGCCGCCACGCCGGTCATCACCAACGATCGCGCGTACACGGTGCGCGTGCGCTTCCCGGAACAATATCGGGCATCCCTCGACATGATGAAGAACACCCTGCTGACCAGTCCGACGGGGCGGACTGCAACACTCGGCTCGCTGGCTACGCTGACCGAACTGCCCGGCCAGACGGAGATTCGGCGGGAAAATCTGCAACGGGATGTCGCGGTCACGGCGCGCCTGGAAGGACGCGACTTGGGCAGCGGCGTGGCCGCGGTGCAGAGAGCGGTCGCATCTCGGAAGCTGCCGCAGAGCATCCGCGTGGAGTACGGTGGAACGTATCAGGAGCAGCAGCGCTCGTTTCGCGATCTGATGATGGTGTTGTTGCTGGCGGTGGTGCTAGTATTCATCGTGCTGCTGTTCGAGTTCCGCACGTTTGCCGCGCCGATGGCGATCCTGGCTTCGGCGCTGCTGTCCACGGCGGGCGTATTCTTCGCCCTGTTGATTACCGGAACGACGTTTAACATAGCCTCGTTCATGGGGCTGATCATGGTGGTAGGAATCGTGGCGAAGAACGGGATCCTGCTGCTCGACGCTGAGCAGAAGTTTCGCGCGCTGGGGTTCTCGCCGCAGGAAGCGATGGTGCAAGCGGGACGGCGGCGTCTGCGGCCGATCATGATGACGGCGCTGGCGGCGGCCGCCGGGCTGTTGCCGCTGGCACTGGCCTGGGGGGCGGGATCGCAGATGCTGCAGCCGCTGGCCATCGCGGTGATCGGCGGCATCCTGATCTCGATGGCGCTGTCGCTGATCATCACCCCAGCGGTGCACTTCAACCTCACGCCGGAACGCCACCCGGCGGCGGGAGCGGCGAACGAATAGCCATCGGTTCGGTTTGCGCGAAACCTCCCACACTGCTGTTTCCCGAGAAAAAATCAGGCGGCCGGAGTGGGCCGCCTGTTGGGAAGTGGCTGCGGTTTCTGAGAACGGTTAGCTTGCCGGCTTCTCCGCCGGGTGCAGTACGCGGAAGCTGTTGCCGCCGTTGGAGCGGACCAGCAGCAGCGCATCCTCGCCGTCGGGAATTTTCCCCAGCGCCTGCGAGACATCTGCCGCGGTTGAGGTCTCCTTCCGGTTTACCTCCAGAACGATATCGCCCTGCGATATTCCTGCGTTGTCGGCCGGGCTGCCAGGCTCAACGCGGGCTACCAGCGCTCCCTTTGAGCCGTTGGGCAGAGCGAGTTGCTGGCGCGCATCGGAGCTGAGGTCGGTGAGTCCCAGGCCCCAGCGCGCTTTGCCGTGCTCCTGCCCGGAGGCGGAATGGGCGCTGCCGCGCCGTGTCATTTCCTCCAGCGTGACCGGCTGGGTCATGTTCTTGCCGTCGCGCTCGACCTGGAGGTTGACCTTGCTTCCAGGGCGCTTCTGGCCGATCAAGACCTGCAACTGCCCGGCGTCCTCGACCTTCTGGCTGTCGACCTCGGTGATGACGTCGCCAATGCGCAGGCCGGCCTGGGCAGCCGGCATGTCGGGTTCGACTTGGGTGACGACCGCGCCCGTCGCTTGGCTGCGCTGGAAGAACCTGGCGTTGTCCGGAGTCACATCGCTGATGCCGATACCCATGTAGCCGTGGCTGACCTTGCCGTCCTTGATCAGCGTCTCGACGGTGGGACGCGCGACCTGGGTCGGGATGGCGAAACCCATGCCGGCAAAACCACCGGTCGGCGAGACGAGGAAGGTGTTAATCCCGACCACCTGGCCGCGCGCGTCCACCAGCGGCCCGCCGGAGTTGCCCTGGTTGATGGCGGCGTCGGTCTGGATGAATTCGCCCGGCTTGCGCGCGTCGCCGGAGAACGGATTGGGGCGGTTGACCGCGCTCACAATGCCGCGCGTCACCGAGAAACGAAAGCCGAGCGGGTTGCCAAAGGCCAACACCGTCTGGCCCGGGTGCAGTTGCGTCGAATCGCCCCACGGAATGCTGGCGAAATTGCTTCCGTTAATCTTGATGACCGCAACGTCGGTGAGCGGGTCGGCGCCGACCAGCTTGGCAGGCAGCACGCGGCGATCACTCATCGTGACCCGGATGTCCTGCGCGCCGTCGACGACGTGGTTGTTGGTGACAATGTAGCCGTCCGGAGAAATGATGACCCCGGAGCCAATGCCGTGCTCGATTTGCGGCCGCTGCCGGAATTGCCGGAACTGCGGTCCGAAGAACTGTCCGAAGCCCGGAGGCAAATTAGGGATCTGCGGCATCTGCGCGTCGTCATCGTCGCCGGTGAGTTGCGCGTTGCCCCGCGACGTGACCGATACATTGACCACTGCAGGCGTGACGTGCGCCGCCAGAGTTTCCATTGCTTTGTCCAGCGCAAGGATTGGGTTGACGTCCTCCTGGTCTAGCGGCGCCGCGGCTGGTGCGGCAGTTGCGGCGTGCACGCCGACTGGCCGCGCGAACTCATATCCACCTAAGGATGCGAGCATCGCCAGCACGATCACTGACGTGATCAGCGGACGCGTCGCGAGTTTGTTCCACTTGTTTGCGATCCATGTTTTCACTGTTTCACCTCGTTCCTTGTTATGCAACTAATTGTTTAGTACTTAATGCCGAACGAATCTGATTTCCTGCGCCAAACGGTTAAGTCGATTTCTGGGGTGTACCTGGTTCCGACTGCGAAGGCGGGATCTGCCACAGGACGAAGCGCCACACAATCGGTCTCGGCCCGAAGACCGGATCATCCACAAAGATGATGAGTACGCCCGTCGTGAACAGCGGTTGTGGCGAGGCCAAAGCCCGGGCCTGGATAACCTGCGCAACACCAGCCTGTCGCTCGGCCAGGGCCGGCGTATTACGCTTCTGCCCGCGCGGGTTCGGTTCTGTGCCACTGACTGTCGCTTGTGCCAGCATGACTGCGGAGCTAGCATGCCTGCGCTCAGCCACCACCGGCCGTGGCGCAGCATGAGTCACAGCGGGAATCATCGGTCGTTGCTCCAGGAACGGTGTTGGCGCGGTACTCGCGATCATGTGGGGCGTATTCTGGAATGCCACCAGGCGCGGCGCATGCCACGCGACAATCGCGAAAGCGCATGCCGACGCTGTGGCGACCGCCAGTAGGGACTTCCGAGCCGGCGCCGGTTTCGGCCGGTTGACGTCGAGAATTCGCGCCACGCGCAAGGTCGTCTGCCGAACGCGATTGACCGCCGCCTGGGCCAGCGCGGCACTGCGCCGCAGCACGCTTCTCTCCGCCAGATTTGCCAGGCACTCGGCATAGGCGCGGGGGCTACGGGTCTCGGCCAGCACGGCCTCGTCACACGCCATCTCGCGTTCCAAAGAAATTCGCTCCTCCATCCACCACACGGCAGGATGGAAGAACAACAACGCCTTCACGAATTGCTGCACGACGTTGCTCCAGTCGTCCCAGCGGCGCAGGTGCGCCAATTCGTGCAGCAAGACCTGGTTCAGCTCCGCCGCCGACAATTCTTGCAGCAGCCTGGAGGGGATGACCACGGCGGGTTTCACGAAGCCGATCGCGGTCGGAACGTGAATGCGGCCGGAGGTCAGAATCTGCACTTCCCGTGACGGACAGAAGCGCGCGACGGTGGAATGCCAGGTTGCATCGGCGAATTCGATGCGACGGCAGCTTCGGCGCAGGCGCCGCAATTCGATGAAGCCGATGCCCACGCGCGCCAGCGCCAGGATCGCGATCCCTGCCCACGCGGCGAACAGGTACAAGGCCCAGGAACCCGGCACGGATATCAAGGGGTGCAGCGCAGCATTGGCAGTTGCGCCGATGCCGCCGGCAACAAGCAGCGGAAGCACCGCGGTCCCGATCAGCGCCGCGAACCACACGCCGAAACGGGTGGCGGAATTCTGCCGAGGCACCACACGCAGCAGCGTCCCGGCGAACGCCGCCAGCGCCAGGCCGATGGCCAGCGAATCCACCATGCGTTCAGCCGACACCTGCGCCACCGCGTTCAGCACCGTGTGCATCATTGTTCCTTGGCGCTGCCGCCTTCGGGTTCCAGCAACTCCCGCAGGCGCGTCAGCTCCGCCTCGTCAATGCTTTCGTCTTGCAATATGTTCAACACCAGCAACTCGTGCGAGTTCTTGAAAAAACGGTTCACCAAGTGGCGAATTTCAAAGCGCGTGGCCTCCTTGCGCCCGACCAGCGGCATGTAGACGTGCGCGCGGCCATTCTTGACGTGCTTTACGTAACCTTTATTCTCGAGAATACGGATGGTGGTCAGGACAGAGTTGTACGCCAGAGTAGGCTTGGGCAGCAACGCATCGAGCACTTGCTGCACGGTCGCCGAGCCCTTCTGCCAGAGCACGTTCATCAGTCGCAGCTCGGCTTCAGTTAAGGTTGGAGACTTTCTCGGGGGCAAGTGGCCCTTCCTCCGCAATTCAGGTTGTAATTCATTAGACGATGAGGTACGGAATTTGTCAACTAAACCATTAGTTGCATGAACTCGGCGTGGAGTTGCACGACTGAATTGAATAGAGCGTTTTCTGGACTGTGTGAATCCGTGGTTAGCTTCGGCGCGTTTAAAGTCCAAGGTAGGCCGCCCGCACCTGCGCGTTGTTAAGTAGATCGCTGGATGCGCCCTGCAGCAGGATGGCGCCATTCTCCACCACGTACCCGCGTGAGGAGACGCTGAGGCCGTCCACCACGTTTTGCTCGACCACCATTACCGTGACGCCCTTCTCGCCGATCTGCTGAATCTTCTGGAAGACTTCGTCCACCAGCTTGGGCGCCAAGCCGAGCGACGGTTCATCGAGCAGAAGCAACTTCGGTTCCGACATCAGGCCGCGCGCGATGGCCAGCATCTGCTGCTCGCCGCCCGACAGCGTGCCCGCCGCCTGCTTGCGCCGCTCCTTCAATCTGGGAAAGATCGCATACTGCTCATCCAGCAACTGCGGGATCTTGGGCCGCGTGCGGTCAATATAGGCGCCCAGCACCAAGTGTTCTTCGACCGTCATGTAAGGAAACAGTTGCCGACCTTCGGGTACATGGCTGATGCCGCGCGCCACGATCTGGTGCGCCGGGGTCTTGCTGATTTCCTGGCCTTCGAATCTCACGGATCCCTTCTTGGCCCGCAGCAAGCCGCTGATCACGCGCAGGGTGGTGGTCTTGCCCGCGCCGTTGGCGCCGATCAGGGTAACAATCTCGCCGCGGTTGACCGTCAGGGTGATGTTGAACAGCGCCTGAAAGTCGCCGTACGCGGCCTCGACGTCACTCATCTCCAGCAGCGGCGCGTTCCCGTGGTCGCTCATTTCAGAAGTTCCTTGTACTTCGAACCCAGGTAGGCCTCGATGACCGCCGGGTGGTGTACCACGTCCTGCGGCTTGCCTTCGGCGATCTTGATACCGTGATCGAGCACGACCACGCGGTCGGCGATCTTCATCACCACCTGCATGACGTGCTCCACGCCGCCGATGGCAGCGATGCCCCATTCCGGCAGGCGCTTCAGCAAGTCTGCCAGCGCCAACGCCTCTACCGTCGGCAGGCCGGCCACGACTTCATCTAATAGGATCAGCCTGGGCTTGGTCGCCAGCGCGCGCGCGATTTCCAGGCGCTTCATCATGGGCAGCCCCATGCCACGAGCCGCCAAGTGCATGACCTTCCCCATGCCAAGGAACTGCAGGACCTTCGCCGCCTCCCGCTCGGCCGCGGCTGGCGACGAAGTACGCAGGAACGCTCCCAGCATGGTGTTTTCCAGCACCGTCAAGTTGCGCAGCGGTTTGACGATCTGGAACGTTCGCCCGATGCCCAGCTTAGCCGCCGTATTGGGCGAGGAGTGCGTGATGTCGTGGCCGTCGAAGACGATCTGGCCTGCATCCGCCTGGTGCACACTGGTGATCAGGTTGAACAGGGTAGTCTTGCCGGCGCCGTTGGGCCCGACGATGAAGGCAATCTCGCCCGTCTCGACCGACATGTTGACGTCGGTGACAGCCTTGAGCCCGCCGAATCGCTTGCTGACGTTCTTGATTTCCAAAAGCGCCATGTTTGGCCAACTTGAAACTGAAGCCGAAGATCGAAACTATTCCGCTTGCGGCAGAGGCACGCGTTTGCTTTCTTCCGCCGGGCCGGGCGGTGGCACGCTCGCAAACGGCGTGCGCGGCGCGGCCTTGAACCAGCGCAACCTGCGGTTCAGCGTGCCCACGATCCCTTCCGGCAGGAACAGCACCACGAGCACGACCAGGATGCCGTAAATCAGCAGGTGCGCTTCCTTGAATATGTTTTTGAAAACTTCCGATGCTGTCTCCAGCACGAGCGAGCCCACGACCGGCCCGAGCAAAGTGCCGGCGCCGCCCAGCATGGGAAGAATCGAGATTTCGACCGACACCTCAATGCCCAGCATCTGGTCGGGCACGATGTAAAGGAACAAACTCGCGTACAGCGCTCCGGCCAGCGCCGACAAGGCGGCGCTCAGCAGCAGCGCCCAAAGTTTGACGCGCGCGGTGTTGACGCCGACCGACAGCGCCGTGTCCTCGTCTTCGCGGATGGCCATCAGGTAGTAGCCGAAGCGCGAGCGCTCCATCCAGTAGGTGAGCGCGAACGACATGATGGTCAGGATCACGCACGCGTAATAAAACGAGCGCATCGAGTTCTGAGGAAACAGCAACGGCACCGGCGTGCCCACGTCGCCGCCGGTGACGTTAGGGAGGTTCTTGGCAATCAGCCGCACCACCTCGGCGAACGCGATGGTTGCCAGGCAGAAGTACGGCCCGCGCAAGCGGAACGAGACACTACCGATAATCACGGCGGCGACCAGGGAGAGGACCACGCCCCCACCGATAGCCAGCCACGGCGACATGCCCTTGCTCAGCAGCGCCAGTCCGTATGCGCCAATGCCGAAGAACGCGGCGTGCCCCAGTGACAACTGCCCGGTGTATCCGCCGACGAGATTCCAAGCAAGCCCCAGGGTGGCAAACAGGAACAGCCGGAAGATGACCTGCAAGAAATAATCGTTGTGAAGGAAGATAGGAATCACCAGCGCGACCGCAAAAATGAATGCGCCGATGATCACCTGGGGACGCTTCATGCGCGCTGGCTCCCGAAAATTCCGCTGGGTTTGAACGACAGCACCAAAATGAAGATGACGAAGTCCACCACCAGAGCCCACTCGTTGCCCCAGTAGAGGCTGGTGAGGCTCTCGACGACGCCAAGCACCAGTCCGGCGGCGGCCGCGCCCTCAATCGAGCCCATGCCACCCATCACCACCATGAGGAACGACTTCAGGTTAAACAGGTGTCCGACGTCGGGATAAAGATAAAAGACCGGCAACAGCAGTCCACCGGCAATCCCGGCCGCCGCTGCACCCAAGCCGAACGTGACCGCCTGCACGCGGTGGATGTTGATACCCATCAGCGGCGCCGAATAGGGGTTTTGGGCGATGGCGCGCGCCGCCCGCCCGAACATGGTACGCATGACGAAGAGGTACAGCCCGGCGGCCGCCAGCAGCGCGATGCCGAACGAGATCAGCCAGGGAGCATTGAGCGAAATCTGCGATCCCAGGTGGAAGTTCTTGCCGAGAAGCGGGAAGTTGAGCTGATGATAATCGGCGCCGAAGATGAGCAGGATGGAGTCGACCGAAATCAGCGACACGCCCAGAGTTAGCAGGATGATCATGAACTCGGCCTGCACCGGAATGTGCCGCACCAGCCCGGCATAGACCGCGGCGCCGATGGCGAACAAGAGCAGCCCGGCGGCCAGGAAACCGAAATACGGGTTGACGTGGGCGTACTCGAAGATCACCCAGGTGGCGTACATGCCGAGCATGAGGAATGCGCCGTGAGCGAAGTTCACGATGCGCATGACGCCGAAGATCAGCGCCATGCCCATGGCGATCAGCGCATACAGCGACCCCGTCAAAATGCCGTTCAGGACGGCCTGGACGAAAGGAAAGAACCAGTCCACCGCTTACCCCGCCGTAGGAAAGTCGCGACTCACAGCTCGCCCGACTTCTTGCGCTGGCTCCATGTCGGGGTCGGATAGATCGGCTTGGCTTCGGCCGCATCCGGAGGCCAAACCACCATATAGTGCTGGTCTTGGACTTGAGTCACCAAGGTCGGGTGGGCGTTCTGTCCGGTGGCGTCGAACTTAATGGAGCCGAACGGCGTGATAGGCATATCGGTCTTGCGGACCTCGTCGCGGATCGCGGTCGGCGATGTCATGTTCTTTTTCATTGCCTCGGTCGCGACCATCAGCGCGATGTAGGCCTCCAGCGCGTGGAATGAGGGATGGGTTTTCGTCAACTGAAAAAACTTGTCGTCGAATTCCTTCGAGCCCGCCCATTTGGCGGAGGGCAGCCACTGCGCCACCGAGAAGGTGTAGTTGGCATACTTGCCGGCGCCCTTGTCCGTCGGGAAATCGGCCACCGCAAAACCGGTGCCGGCGGAGGTGTAGTATTTCGGGTTGAAGGTTCCCTGCTCGGATTGCCGCATCAGCGTGGTTGCGTCGAGCAGGTAAGAGGCGAAATACACCACCTCCGGATTCTTGGACTTCACCCGTTGCAGCAGCGACTTGTAGTCGGGGGAGCTGGTCTGGTAAGCCTCGGTATCCACGACCTTCATGCCGTCCGCCGGGGCGGCCTTGTCCATGGAATTGAAATTCGCCTGGCCGAAGTTGGTGTTCTCGTAGACGATGGCGATCGTCTTGGGATTGCCGTTGTTCTTCAGGAAATCCAGCGTCGCCTTGGCATAATCGCCGGAGCCGGCGCACAGCCGGAAGATCCACTGCGACCCGGTCTGCATGATGTTGTCCGCCACCGCGGTGGGAATGATCAGCGGCACCTGCTTGGCGGTCACCACCGGCACGATGGCGCGCGTGCTCTCGGAGGAATACGATCCCAGGATAATGGGCACGTGATCCTGGTCGACCAGCTTGTTGACGCCCTGCACCGCCTGGTCGGGCTTGCTCTGGTCGTCGTAGAAGTCCAACTCGATCTTCTTTCCGTTGATTCCGCCCTTGGCGTTCAACTCTTCCAACGCGATGGCGTAGCCATTCTTGTGCGCCTGGCCGAATGCGGCCTGGCTGCCGGTGAGCGAGGTGATGACTCCGATTTTAACGGTGTTGCCGCCGCCTTTGTTCTGGCAGCCGATCAGCACGGCGAGGCTCAGGAAGGTGACAGTCAGAAGCACAGCAGACGTCTTGGCGCGCATTAGGCACTCCTCCACACTGAAAATTTCGACAGGTGAACACCCTGACCAACTGTCCGGAGATTGTACGCTTTCGTCCCTAAGAACGGCGACAGGCGCCGGGTAGTCCGGCGCCTGCGGTTGATGGAGGTTAGGTTTTGAGTTTACGGGAAGAACCAGCGCACGGCGGCGAACGCGACGTGCTCGGTGCCGTAGGGAACGCCGTTAGGGCTGAGCGCGGTGGTGCTGCGCCATGCGCTGCGGCGAACCCACTCGTACTCAGCGCCCACGCGGAAAGTGCCAGCGGGCCCCTTGTAAAAGCTGTGCCATATCACGGGGGTTATCTCAAAGATAGCCCGGTTGTCGGCGTTGCAGGGCGTGCCACCCTCGGTGAAGCACCCGACCTGGCTACCGGTGCGAGTGCCGTAGCCGACACTTCCGGTAGTTCCGAAGACTGTCCGGTCGTAGTACTCAGCCCCAGCATACAGGTAGACATCGGTGAGCCCGGTGGGATGACCTTCGATTCCGAACATGGCGATCCCGCCCATAATCGATTGCATAGTTCCGTCGGGCTTGATTGCCACATCCGGGCCTCCGCCGACACCATAGCGCCCGATTCCTTTGCCCGCCAGAGTGTTGAGCAGGATGTCCACCTTCTTGGGAACGGCGTGCACGATAACGTTGAAAGTGCCGCCGCCAGCCGCGGTGATGTTGTTATTGCCGCCATTCTTGAGAGCGACGTTGGTGATCACGCGGTCGCGGAAGAAGCGGCCGATGCCGCCGAGCTCAATGTGGGCTATGCCGGTCTCGAAGGCCGCCTTGCCCACGAAGTCAGGAGCAGGGTCGGTCGTAACTGCGGCGGAAAAGCCGGTTCCCTGGACGCCAGCAGTAAGGACGTTTGCAGGTGCGCCGGTTGTCGCGTACTTCTGTTCCGGATTCTCAACCGCGAACGCGATCCATGCCTTGTCGTTGACCTTCTTGGTAACGCGGAACGAGGCCAGGCGAGCATAGTGATAACCGACGAGGTAGGACGCGTCGATGGTGGCGGGACGTTTCTCATTGGCCGGAGCGATGCCCTTGATATTGGGTGTCAACAGGCTCCAGGTCTGGCCTGCGAGGAAGGCAGTGCCGCCTTTGGTTTCGACATTGGCCCAAGCCTCTCGGACACGCGGATTGAAGCTGCTGCTGATGACTTCATTGGCACCAACGCCCGAACCTTCGAAATCGATCTCGAAGTAGGCGGTTGTTTTCAGCCCGCTTTGGGTTACGCCATCCGCCCTGAGGCTCAGGTTGGAGTGGCGGGCTGTCATGCGGAACTCGCCAAGGTGTGCCTGAGGCCCGGTGTCTTGCAAGGGGAAGCTGCCGAGATTGCTGGTCGCGTCGGAGCCGGTGTTGTGGTTCCGATATAGCCCATACATGGCGACAAAGCCACCCGGTCTGATCGTGATTCCCTTGTACTTAAGGGCCAGCGGACTTTCCAACCCCTTGATGCTCTTTTCGGCGGACTGTAGACCGGTAGCGGTCGCCGTGGCCTTGGTTTCGACGGTGGCGACATTGGTCTTCAGGGCCGCCAGCGCATCCTCGTTCTGCTTGCTGGAGCTGGCCGCCGATTGCGCGGCGGTCTGCGCCTGGTTGGCGGTGGACTGCAGTTGGTTGATCTGGCCCTGCATCTGTTGCACGGCTTGGTCGCGGCGCGACAGTTCGTCGCGCAGCATCTGGATCTGCTGCTGCTGCGCGTTCACCGCTTCGCGCAAGGTCTTCATCTCGCTAGCGGCGGACGGCGCTTTCTTGGCCGGCGCCGCCTTCTTCTTGGCGGTTGTGGTTTTCGGTGTAGTCGTGGTGGTGGTGGTGGTCGTCGTTGTTTGGGATTTTGCCGCCGTCTGCGCCAATAACGGGGCAGAAACCAGAAACACGAGAATGCATGCCAGCCAAGATCTCATCGTCTCTCTCCCCCTCTACCTCGGTGCTGCTGGATCTGGTTTGACCGATGGCGGCTTCGAGCTCCTGGATGCCGCTGTCACCTGCGACTGCTGAACAAGTGCTGAATTACCGCCTCGGTGGTCAAAAAAAAATTGTTTTCACGCCAAGTGTGGCAGTGACACTCCACGTGAGCGTTGCGCCTGCGATGGAACATCCCCCGTCACAGGCGACACGCCCAAGCCTGGCTAGAATTTCCGCAGCAATATAGGAGACAAGCCGCGCAAATGCAAGCAATTAACAAACATTTAACCACTAAAGGGGGGTGGAGCATACGAATAGGCACCCCCCCCAACCGTTGCTGGCGCCGCCCGCCCGGTGAAGCGGCATCGCGGCAAGCTCCTGATCTGGCGCGTGTTTTGTTAGTCGGGCGTGTGCCCGAGCAGGTCGTCGTGGCCCTCAAAAATCGGCGCCAGATTGGTCATGGCGAACAGGTCCTTGAGGCGCGGGGTCAGGTTGATGAGCTTCAACCGCGATCCCGCGTGCCGGCAGGAAACGTACAATCCCACCAAGGCTCCAAGCCCGGAGCTGTCAATGAAACTGGTGTTTGTTAAGTCGAGAACGATCCGCTTCTTTTCCGGAGCCAGCCCGCGCACCGTGGATTGCAACTGCTCGTTGGTGGCGGAAGTGATCTTGCCGCTGCAGCGGACGATGTTTTCCGTGGGTGTTTTCTGAACTTCGAGACTGAGTAAGGGAACGGGTACCGCCGGATTTGCCGCCATAACAATCCTCCTTGCAAATGTCGTCTAGGGGCACAGGAAGAACAAGGCGCGGCCGCTCGCGCTAGCTGCGGGTTACGCGGCGCCTATTGAGGGTCTCCTTTCGGAGATCGATGTGGTCGCGGCCTCCGCTCTCGCCATCGCGTCAGCCTGGGCAATGGTTCGCGCGGCGACCGGCTTCAGCCAGAACAAGGCCAGCAGCGCGGCGGTGACGTCACAGACAATCATCGCCCAGAACACGCGCTGCCAGGAACCGGTGTGAGTGAACAACCAAGCCGCGCCCGGACCGGCGAACAAGGAAGCCAGGCCTTTGGCGGTGTAAACGAGGCCGTAGTTGGTGGTTGCCCATTTCTTGCCGAACAGGTCGCCAGTGATCGCCGGGAAAAGCGAAAAAATCTCACCCCAGGCGAAGAAGCACAGGCCTGACAGCGTAATGAACCAGAGCGGGCGATGGATCAGATGGAGCAGCCCCCAGACGGCGATCGCTTCGGCCGTGAAGGCGATGAACATGGTGTTCTCGCGGCCGATGTGGTCCGAAACCCAGCCCCAGAACGGCCGGGTCACGCCGTTGAGGATGCGGTCAATTTCGATGGCCAGCACCAAGGCGGTGAACCCGCCGAAGATGACGATCTGGTCCACGTGGTAGGACTTGGCCATGGGCTTCAACTGTGCCGTGACCACCAGGCCGCCAAAGGCGACCATGGTCATCATCAGGTAGGTCACCCAGAAGGAGCCGGTGCGCACCATCTGGGCGGGCGTCAGATCGACGACGGAACTGCGGACCTTGGCGCGGATCTGGGCTTCCTTCTCCTTCCATCCTGCCGGCACCCATCCAAGCGGAGGTTTGGCCATAAACAGCGCAGCGACCAGCACGACGACGCCTTGGATGATTCCCCAAACGACAAACGTGTGCTGGTAGCTGGTGGCCTTGATCATCTTGGCAATGGGAGCCACGGTGAGGGCGGTGCCGATGCCGTAGGCGCCGGCAGTGAGGCCGACGCACAAGCCGCGGCGATCCGGAAACCACTTGAGGGCGTTTCCGATGGAGCCGCCATAAACGATGCCCGCGCCCAGGCCGCCAAGGGCGTACCAGAAGTACAGGCCGCGAATCGTCTCGGTGCTGCCGGAGCCCATCCAGCTGAGCCCCACCAGGATGCCGCCGAGCCCCAGCATGAGGCGCGGCCCGATGCGGTCAACCAGATAACCCTCAAAGGGAACAAGCCAGGTTTCAAGGGCAACGAAGAGAAAGAACGCGAACTGAACCACAGTCAGGGTTACGTGGAAATGGGATTTGATGGGAGTGGTAAACAGGGTCCAAGCGTACTGCAGGTTGGCAATCGCCATCATCGCGATGACGCCGGCGATCAATTGAACCCATCGATTGGGAATGCGCGATGGGTGAATCAGTTGCAGATGCGCAGCTTCGGACATCCTTGCACCTCCCGACGGAAACGTCGGATGAGATATCACTCACAAAATGCCGAACTAAGTTAGTTCCGCTTTCGGAGGTGCCAACTATCCCGGGTTTTAGGCCCGCCGGCTTACGCCGGCGGGTTATCAGCTGCCAGGTCTTTCTCGAACGGAATCACACCCGGGATCAGCCACTTCGTCCACATCTGATCGATCTTGGCCTGGAAATAATCCAGATCGTCGTTGGTAAAGTGCGCGAACCTACCCTGCCGCAGCAGGTAATCCCGAACCGGTTTGCGCGGAATCTTCCCGTCGGCGATCTGCTGCGTTCTCCCCGTGAGCCGCAGCTTGCCATCCTCAACTTCGTAAAGCGGCCAAATACCGCACTGCACCGCCAGCTCGCCCAGTTCGTGCGATTGGATGGGATCGTAATCCCAACCCTTGGGACACGGATCCAGGGAATGGATAAAGGTCGGTCCGCCGATGGTCAGCGCTTTGCGGATGCTGTTCATACCGTGCAATCCGTACGACATGCAAATCGTCGCAACGTAGCGGCAAGTCGGGTGCCCCACCGCCATCAGCCCCGCCATGTTCTTCTTCCAGCGGTGGTGCATGATGCGCTTCACCGAGCCCGGCGTGCTGAAGGTGGTGTTGGCGCCCCAGGGCGTGCTGCCGGATAGCTGGATGTCGGTGTTGGCGTACGACTCATTGTCGTAGAGCAGGATCAGGCAGTTGTAATCGGGATGGGTCAAGGTCGCCGAAATCGCGCCCAGTCCCATGTCGGCGCCGCCACCATCGCCGCAGAAGGCGATAACGTTGATCGGCTCTTTCTTCATCTTGCCCTTGCGCATCTGCGCCTTCAGCCCGGCCGCCACGCCCAGCGCGGCCGACCCGCTGCTGCCCAATTGCGTATGCATCCACGGCACCACCCACGACGTGCTGTAGTACGTAGTATTGGCCACGTACATGCAACCCGTACTGCCCAGCACGATGGTGCGCGGCCCGGCCGCTTTGACCATCATCTTCATGACCAGCGCCGACTCACAGCCCTGGCACGTCCGGTGTCCGGAGGTGAAGAACTCATGCGTCGGAATTTTCTTGACTGACTTGAACGGGTCCAATTGTTGCGTCGGGTCAATCTGTACGATTGTCGCCATAACTCCTCACTGTTTCGTCTGAACTGTTTCGTCCGATCTTGTGTGGTTACTCGCGCAACCCGGTCCATTGGGTTAGCGGTTGCTGCTTCCCTTCCGCCGCCTGGTAGACCGATCCCGTGATCTTTTCCACGTCCGGAATGGTCACCTCGCGACCGCCCAGGCCGCAAATGAAGCCCAGCACCGGCGGCTTCTTTCCTGCTCCCGGGTACAGCGCGTTGCGCACCTCGCCCGCCACCACGCCGCCCGAGTGCGGAGAGCCGAAAGAGTAGTCGCGATCGATCACGCCCACCGCTTTGAAACGCGACAGGCACTGCGCCAGCTCTTCGGCGGCAAACGGACGGAACCAGCGCAGGCGCACGAACCCCACTTTCTTGCCTGCCTTGCGCATCTGCCGGATGGCAACCTTGACCGGTGTGGATAGCGTCCCCATACCCATCAGCACCACGTCGGCATCGTCGGTCATGTACTCCTCGAAGAACGGGTTGCCGTAGGAGCGTCCGAAGATGCGCTCGAAGTCCGCGAACGCTTCCCGGATCACGCCGTAGGTGCGCTCCATGGCTGCGTAGTTCTGGCGCCGGATTTCCATCACCCAATCCTCGTTGGCCTGCGGCGCCACGGTGATCGGATTGTCCGGATGCAGGAGCAGGTCAGCGCGGTTGTACCTGGGCAGGAATTCGTTGACCTGCTCCTGCGACGGGATTTTCACCAGCGATTGCGAATGGGTCAGGAAGGCACCGTCGCAACTGATGGCGCAGGGCAGGAAGATGCGCCGGTCCTCGGCCACGCGATAGGCGATCAGAGTGGTGTCCAGCGCCTCCTGACCGTTGTCCACCCAGGTCAGCATCCAGCCCAGGTCACGCACCGCCAGCGCGTCGTTGTGTTCGGTGCCGAAGGCGCCCGGATCGTCGAGGGCGCGGTTGCCCACCATGGCCACCATGGGGAGCCGCAGCGCCGGGGTCACCGTCAGCGCTTCCATGGCGTACATCCATCCCACGCCGCTGGAGCCGCAAAACACGCGTGCGCCCACCGCGGAGGCGTGCTTTACGATTTCGAACTGGGAGTGTTCGCCCTCGGCCACGATGTACTCGCAATCCATTTCGCCGTTCGACACCAGCTTGGCTACGTACTGCATCACCGTGTCATAGGGGCGGATCGGATAAGCCGTGACCACATCCACGTCGGCGAGCTGGCAGGCGACGGCAATCGCCTCGCTTCCAGTAATCAGCGCTGTTTTTTCGCCGCCCTTTTTTTCTTCTACAGCAGGAGCTAACGTCGCCATGACTGCTCTCCTCCTCGCGTCTTAACTCTCTTGGGCGATTTGCAGCATCTCGCCGACTTGTTCCTGGTACTGTCCCCTGAAACGGAAGCCATGCGACCGCTCTGGCCGCGACTCGATCTTCTGGTTGAGCCATTGCAGGTAACCGGTGGAATCCTTCCTCCACATGTCCCACTGGCTGGCGTTGTCGTGGAATTCGGTCTCCGCCACCATGGTCACGCATTTGTCCACCGGGCACACGGCTTCGCACACGCCGCAGCCGCAGCAGGCTTCCATGTTGGCGTCGTACAGGCCTTCCGGCGTCACGTCGAAGCACGTGTCGGGGCACTGCAGCCAGCACAGCGTGCACTTGATGCAGGTCTCGAAGTTCACCACCGGACGCATGGTGCGCGTCGAGAACTTCTTGAATGTCGGATTGCGGTCCGGCCGGATGCCGCCCAACACGTGCGTCACCGGGTCTTCCACGGTCTTGCCCGCAGGGATGCACGGGATCGCGACGCCTTCACCCATCTCGTGCCACTTCGGCAGCTCGAACTTGTACGGCGTTTCCGGATTGCCCTGCCCCGGCTGCACCAATACTTTGGTCACGCGGTGGTACGACTTCTCGGCCGACGCCACCTTCACCGGGTCCTTCCATTCCTGCAGGATCGTCTTCTTGATCGCGTCCAGGCTGACCAGTTCCGGCAGCACCTTGGCAATCGCCCCCAAGATGCGTACGTCGGTGTGGTCGTCCTTGTACACCCACAGTCCGGAAAAGCTTCTAGTGCCCTTCACGATCGCCAGGTTGTACGGGGTCTCCCGATTGTGCGCCATCTCGATCAGCTTCTCCGCCGGCTCCATGGAAGTCACGATCAGCGTCCCGCCCGGCTTGGTCAGCTTGTTGATGGGCTGCAGGCCGTACCAGGCCCACGACTCCACGCCCTTGCACAGGGTGTCATCCACGGAAATGGTGATGTCCACTTCCTTGGGCTCGTATTTCGCCATGCCCTCTTGCAGCGTCTGTTCGTCGGTGGCCACAATGGCGAAGTTCTTGGCAGGAATCCCATTGCGCTCCGGGCTGTCGCCGTATCGTCCGAAGCTGATCCCCGGCTTGCCGTCCAAGTGCGCCGCGAGCACGATGGCGCGGCTGATGTTAGTGGCTAGCTTCTTTTGAAAAATCCCTCGATAGACAATCTCAACCGCATACAGCTTGCCCATGAGCAACCTCCGCTCTCTCACAGCTTCGTAAAAACGATGTTCTCCACCGCCTCGATGTGCCGGGACATGGCGGCTTCCGCGCCGGCCTCGTCCCGACGCTTGATGGCGTCAAGAATCTCCCGGTGACTGGCGATGGAACGCTCCGGTCTCCCGGCTACCTGCAAGGATCGCTCGCGTGTGTCGCGCAGCAGGTCCATGAGCACATCAATCACCTTGAGCACCACGCTGTTGTCGGCCGCCAGCGCAATGGCATAGTGGAATTCCGCATCCTCATCGATGGCCAGATCACCCTGGCTCATCTTCTGCTGCTGGCGCGCCAGGATGGATTCCATTTCCGCCACTTCCTCCGGCGTCGCGTGCAATGCGGCGCGTGCGCTCAGCGGCGGCTCGATCATCTTGCGCACGTCGATCAGCTCTCCTACCAGCTTGCGTTTTTGCACCAGGATGGAGGTGAGAGGATTGACCACGGCATCCGCCGAGGGTTCGCGTACCACCGTTCCCAACCCTTGTCGCGCTTCCACCAGTCCGGAAAGTTCCAGGGTGCGGATGGCGTCGCGGATCGAGCTGCGGCTAACGCCGAACTGCTCTGCCAGTTGCCGTTCCGGCGGCAACATGTCGCCCGGCTTCATCTTTTCCGCGATCATTTTTTCGATTTGACGGGCAATCTCTTCATAGATCCGGTTGCGCTTGATTGTCTCAAACTCGTTCTTGACCGCCGGGTTCATTGGTTTCCCATTTAGGGCATTGGTCCGATGACCGGACCAATTCTACGCCTCCTTCATTTATTGAAGTCAAGTGCTGAGGGAAATTTTTATTTGGCTTGTTTTCAGTAACCTAGACAGAGAGGTACGGGGGCTGAGTTTTGCACAGGCGGTAACAGTGCCCAGCCTGCAGCCGGTTCTGCACCATAGGTGCGCCACCATCACATCACGCTTCTGGCGCCATTCTCTTGCCTGTGTCTTACAGCGTTGCTTCTTAATTTTTGCGTTTTCAGCGGACTTCCCCACTCTGCAGCTTGCGCGTTTTGCTCAAAGCCGCCGTCCTCAGTTTTATGTCCCCGCAGGCAAATGGATTTCCTGATGTCATCGACTCCGCGGCGAAACAAAGTCTCCGCGTGCGACTCCCGTTGCTTACGGATCGCTCCCTCGCATCACGAGATATTCTGTGTCCTCAGTCTTGCCTCCCACCTGAAAGCGGGATACAGTACGCGGCCAATTCCACTCCGTGGGGAGAGTCGGCCAACATCATCTGCCTTGATTCCATTCTGGAGGCGACTTATGAAGTGGGGCGCTACACGAGCATCCGCGTTTGCTGCCATGGTCGGTGTCAGTCTTGTAGCCGGAGCGCAGCAAACTGCCAAACCCAGAGACAAGCAGCCCAAAGGCACAATGGGGCGCAAGAGTTCCGTGCTTACGGGCAAACACTATATCCTGCCCGCAACCAAGGAAAACGTTCAGTGGGGCTGGTTTGACGTCAATGAGAAGCCGCGCCTGACGGTCCACTCCGGCGATACGGTCTCGGTCGAGACCTGGTACCACGCGCTCGACGCCATCAAGCCGGCGCCGACCGATCACACCATCGCCGGCCCACCCATGGATGAACTGACGCGCCTGCGCAAGGCCAATCCTGGAGGTGGTCCGCATTCCATCACCGGGCCGATTTACGTCGAGGGCGCCGAGCCCGGCGACACGCTGGAGATCCGCATCCTCAAAATCGTCCCCAAGGAATATGGGCAGAACTTCAATCTCCCGGGCAAGGAATTCCCCACTGGCCTGCTGCCCAAGGAATTTCCGGAAGGCTTCGTCCGTTACTACAAGTTCGACCTGGCGAAGATGCAAACGGAATTCAAGCCGGGCATCGTCGTCGACCTCAAGCCGTTTCCCGGGGTCATTGCCGTGGCGCCTGATCCGGACGAGCCCAAGGAAAAAGCCGGTCCGCCAATCAAGGACGCCAAGGGGCGCACCAGCACGCTGCGTCCGTGGAAGAACGGATCGAACATGGACCTGAACGAGCTGCAAGCGGGCTCAAGTCTGTATCTGCCGGTGTTCGTGAAGGGCGCGCTGATCTGGACCGGGGACTCGCATTGCCGCCAGGGCAACGGCGAGATGAACCTGGAAGCGATTGAATGCGCTTACAAGGAGATCGAGATCCAGCCCATCGTCCACAAGGGCATGAAGACGGACTGGCCGTGGGCGGAAACGCCGACGCACTGGATCTTCCTGGGCTTCGACGAGGACCTGACCGAGGCCACAAAGATCGCCGTGCGCAACACCATCGACTGGCTGTCCACGCAGAAGATGGTGCCGATGGACCGCTACGAGGCATACGCGCTCACGTCGATCGCCGTGGACTGCGATATCACCCAGATGGTGGACATCCGCAAGGGCGTCCACTGCATGGTTCCCAAGTCGATTTTCGTTAAGCGGTGACGGAACAAGGATTTTCACGGATGAACCCGGATAGTGCTTCTCCGAGGATCCATCCGTGAAGATCCGCGTGAGCTGAGAACGCAACGCCGATGGGGCGGCGATTCGACTAGCGCGCGGCCTGCGCGCTGGCGGCTTCCTTGACATAGGCAGGGCTGAGCGTGTTCTTCTTTTTCGCGACCTGGAGCAGCGTCGGATAAAACTGCACGAACGTCGTATCCACGGCGGCGTGCTGCTGGTGGCAGGAGTAGCAGTCGGCCTTGGTGGGGACCATCTTCGCCGGTTTAGCGTCGTCAAAGCCAAAAAAGGCCCACTTGCCCGCGAAGAGCGCCTCATCCTTCACGTGCACTTCCATTCCCATGAACTCAGCGTTCTGAAAGTGACCGGAGTGGTTGATGGAGCCCTTGGTCTCCGCGCCGCGCACCTCGAGAACGAGCATCGTCTTGTCGGGCCACGTACCGGTTTCGAGGAACGCCTTGTACGCCTCAGGATTGACGAAGACGTTGTCGAACATGGAGTGGTTCATCGCCATGGCGCGCGGGTTGTAGCTCATGTCAATGCCAGAGCTCAGGAAGATCCACTCGCGGTAATCGGCGGGAAGCTCCATGCGCCCGTCGGAGGTGTAGTGCGGTTGGTGTGTATTTTTCGCCGGACTTTGCGCCTGCGTCGAAACGGCGACGTAGTGCAACGCGAGCACAACGGAGAATCCGGCCAGCAGATACGCGAGTTTCTTGAGCACGCCTCACCCCCCATGACCGTAGACGTTTGATCTCAGATTACGTGAGCACGTACCGAATTGTTCCGGGACGAATGGTGCATCCCGTGGTTCACCACCAACATACCCTATTGGAACTGGTACGGATTCCCGGGCAGCTATACCGCGTCATACATGACGATCGAGATCGCGGGGTATGTGGTCGCCGGACTGGTCGTCGCGGGGGTTATGGGCCGCGCGATGCGCAGGCTGGGGGCAGCTAGCACGGCGGCGGAACGGGATGAGCACGGGAGCGCGCTGTGGTCTGGCGCGTTTCGTTTTTCTGCGGGAAATTCTAGTTCGGGACGCGCGGGCGCGCGTTGTTGGTGGCGCCACCCTCCCAGCGTCGCACCACATCGAGATGGAGATTGAACTGGTCGAGCACGCGCATGGCGATGTGGCTGACCATGTCGTCGAGCGACTGGGGGTGGTTATAGAAGGCGGGCAAGGGCGGAAAGATGACCACGCCCATGCGCGAGAGCTTCAGCATGTTTTCGAGGTGAATGTCGTTGAGCGGCGTCTCGCGGACGACGAGCACCAGCTTGCGGCGCTCCTTGAGGGTTACGTCGGCGGCACGGTGAATGAGGTTGTCGCCCTGGCCGTGCGCGATGGAGCTGAGCGTATTCATGGTGCAGGGTGCGATCACCATACCGGCGGTGAGGAACGAGCCGCTGGAGATGGGCGCGCCCTGGTCGCCGATGGGATAGGCGTGCGCGGCCATGGCCTGCACCTGCTCGACGTTGTATTCGGTTTCTTCGGCGAGCGTGCGCGCGCCCCAGCGGCTGATGACGAGGTGCGTGTCCACGTCGGTGCCCTGGAGAAGCTGCAGGATGCGCACACCAATAATGGCGCCGGTGGCGCCGGTGATGCCGACGATCAAATGGCGACGCTCAGGCAAGCGAGGATCCTCGATTCGAGTATACGTCAGCAGTTCTGGACCGTTCTAATGCAGGCGGTTTAAGGCGCGTCGGCGTGAAGCGGGGCGGCGTTTTCGAGCGTCGGAGGAGAGAAAGCAACGCCGAATTTGGCCGCTTGCCGCGCGAGTAATTCGTCGAAGCCGGCCAGCAAAGTGGGGTTGAGCGCGGGGCGGGAGTACGAAGCGAGCAACCGCGGGATGGCGTCGTGCGCGCGGGAAAAGGCGTCGCTGACCGCGCCTTCCTGATAGTTGTCGCGGTCAATGACGGCCGACGGCAGGTGGTGCTCGGTGCGGAAGAGCGCCCGGGTTTCGCGCGACGCCAGAAATCCTTCCTTTGGCAGCGAGGCGAACATTGCGGTGGCGAGAGTCGAGGTTGGAGTCTCAACCCCCTTCAGCAGGCGGCGGGCGGATGCGATTAGCTCGGCGTCGAGCACCAGTGTTTCCGCGCTGTGGCAGGCGAGGGAATCGATCATGCCAGCGCCGGAGATCATGTTGATGCCGGCCAGCGCGCCCAGAACCGCAGAGATCCCGGATTCCGCACCGGCTTGAGCGTCCAGCAGCTTGGCGTCGCTAGCAACGAGGTAGCCGTGCGTGGGCAGGCCGAGATGCTTGCCGACTTCAGCGCACGCGAGGTTGAGCATGACGGTCTCGATGGCGCCGACGGGCGCGATGCCGGTGCGCATGTCGAGAATAGAAGGCGCACCGCCCCACACCACGGGCGCTCCCGCGGCGGCAAGTTGATGGATGACGATGCCGGCGATGGTTTCGGCGGCGTGCTGCGTGACCGAGCCGATCAGCGTGACCGGCGCGGTAGCGCCCGCCATCGGCATGGACACGATTTGCGCGGGCACGCCGGCACGCGCCAACTGGAGCATGTTGTGGGCGGCGAAATTCGTCCAATGCAGCGGAGGCGAGGGACAGACGTCGAAGACGGCACGCGGGCGAGCGCGCAAGGCGGCGGGACTCCCGGCATCGAGCGCGAGCAGATCGAGCATGCCCTGAAGGGATTCGGCGGAGAAGGCGCCGGTGACGATCGGTTTGCCGGAATGCGCGAGGACGACGTAGAGGCGGTAGAGATCGGCGAGGGGCTCGGGAACGTCAACGCAAACGACGGCGG
>JAIQFT010000021.1 GCA_020073185.1 Terriglobia bacterium | reverse complement strand
GGTTTGGCACCTCGATGTCGGCTCATCGCATCCTGGAGCTGTAGAAGGTTCCAAGGGTTAGGCTGTTCGCCTATTAAAGCGGTACGTGAGCTGGGTTCAGAACGTCGCGAGACAGTTCGGTCCCTATCTGATGTGGGCGAAGGAGATTTGCGGGGGTCTGTCCTTAGTACGAGAGGACCGGGATGGACGAACCTCTTGTGTTCCAGCTGTCCTGCCATGGGCACGGCTGGGTAGCGAAGTTCGGTTGTGATAACCGCTGAAGGCATATAAGCGGGAAGCACTCCCCAAGATGAGATCTCCCAACCCGTAAGGGTCAAGAAGGGCACACGAAGACTACGTGTTTGATAGGCTGGGGGTGTAAGCGCCGTGAGGCGTGCAGCTTACCAGTACTAATCGCCCGTTCGGCTTGACCATAAAATTTACCCGGTGCAGTTGAAGCTCTCAGCCGCCAGCTCTCAGCCTCAGTCGAACCTGACTGACCTGGGGCGACGACTGAGGCTTCCGCGCCGTAAGCCTTGCTGAGTGTAAATCCCAATCTGTTCAGTTGTGAGGCATCGCCCTCACGCTCTTTGAAAGGTTGAGGCGATTTCGCGGCGTCTGAGCCGCCAGCCGAAATCCTGAGCGGCTAGCCGCGAAGGATCTCTTATCGCCAACAATTTCCGGTGATCTTACCGCGGGGGCACCACCCGTTCCCATCCCGAACACGGAAGTTAAGCCCCGCCGGGCCGATTGTACTGCATGCGAAAGTGTGTGGGAGAGTAGGTCGTTGCCGGATTAAATAAAGGCCACACGTCAATAACGTGTGGCCTTTTCCGCTTTAATCAGTTCTGCGTCTCGAATGGTAATTCGTCTGCTTCCACTTCTACCAAGCTGCTCCCGAACCATCTGACCGTTGCTGTCGGAGAATTGGCACTGGCTTCTTTTCCCGACATTTTGTACACGAAAGTAATGTCCCTCTTGGCCTTACAAGCGCACGGATGGGGCCAAATAAACTTCCAGCCCTTAACATATTCGACTGTGGCACTGCGCAGCAACGCGTGCCCCGAAAGCGCTTCGATCTCAGTGGTATCTCCGTCCTGATTCACCGTCGCATGGACCTTGACGGTCCCTTCGATCCGAGCTTGGCGAGCAATTGGCGGGTAAAACGGCATTGGCGCAGACTTCAGATATGGGACGGGATCATCTGCGGGCACGAGAGTACAAAGGATCATCACCGAGAGAATTGTAGATACGATCTTCACATCAAACTCCCCCTAGCGAGAGATCCCTCGCACAAAACGCTTCGGGATTTCGCCTGCGGGCTCCCACTTCGCTCATGCCCGCAAAGCGGCTCAAGTTAAGCCCCGCCGGGCCGATTGTACTGCATGCGAAAGTGTGTGGGAGAGTAGGTCGTTGCCGGATTAGACAAAGGCCACACGTCAACAACGTGTGGCCTTTTCCGTTTTGACACGAGAATAAATCCGAACATATTGCTGGGATGAACCGTAGATTTCTGCTTTTTTCAGCTTGCATCCCATTAGAAAACTCGTCTATAGTCTGCGCCATTTATTGTGCGCTGTTGATTGTGTTCTGTCCCTCGAAGTCAGGCAGCGTCCTTCGGTCCCATAGATAACTCATTGGAACTTAACTGGAGGAAATGTTATGCGCTCTGCCGCTCTGGCCACCCGTCGTCTACTGCTGTACTGCAGTTCACTGGCATTCATGGTATTCGCTCTCGCTTGGCCTGCCGCTGCCGGTACCCTAGGCCGCGGCATGGAACAGCTTGTGCGTTTCTACGAGTCCGACAACCCGAAACTTAGTGAGGCCCTTCAGTTTCATATCACCGCACCCTCTGGAGATGTTCTCGTCCATGTCCGCCTGGAAGCGAACGTTGCGTCGGACCAAGCGATTGCACAACTCTCCAAAGCCGGATTTCGTCTTCAGGCAGTAAGCCTGCTGGACCCAACCCTTGTGGAGGGATATATGCCTCTTGGGTTGGCCCGTTCAATCGCCTCGGTCCCGGGTGTTCACTCCGTTCTTGCTGTGCAACGCCCCTTCAAGTTCGCTGGCTCGGTGCAGAGCCAGGCGGTCGCCACAGAAAAGGCCGACCTAGCCCATGCCCGCGGGATAGACGGCACGGGAATTCGGGTCGCAGCCCTCTCCGATAGCTTCAATTCTCTCACCAGCCACCCGAACGCGGCTGACGACGTCGCCAGCGGCGACCTTCCCAGCGATGTCGTCGTGCTTGAAGACTTGCCCCCCGGTGACGGGGAAGACGAAGGCCGCGCCATGCTGCAACTAATCCACGACGTCGCACCGGGTTCGAAACTCGGCTTTGCTACCGCTTTTAACGGCGAGGTGGACTTCTCGAACAATATTCTCAATTTGCGCCGTCAGTTCAAGGCCGATGTCATCGTGGATGACGTGATCTATTTTGACGAACCGATGTTCTCCGACGGCCTGCTTGCGCAAACCGTCGATGAGGTAGTCCACGAAGGAGCAGCCTATTTTTCCTCGGCCGGCAACAATGGTCTGGAGGGCTATGAGGCGGACTACTCGCCGATCAGCTTCTCCCGGGCTCAGAAACTGGCTGCTGCCGGGAAGTCGAACCTTGACCTGGCAGCGCTCACGGCCCTTGGGCTGGCGCCCAAGAGCTTCCACAACTTCCGCCACCCCGATGGCAGCGTAAGCATCTCGCAAAAGTTCACCTCATTCTTCGGGGATATTGCCGATTTCCAGTGGGATGAGCCATTCAATCTCGGCAAGGTGAACACCGACTACAACATTTACATATTCGACGCGGCCGGCAACTATCTCGACCCGAACGATTTCACCACTCCGGTGTTCTTTACCACCGACGACAACCTGATGACCGACCAAGCCCTGGAGCTCGTTCAGGTGCTTCCGGGGGATTATCAGATTGTCATCGGAAATATGAATAACGGTCCCGCGCGGCATATCAAGTACGTGGTTGTAAATGGCACGGGCGAAAGCGAACGCCAGAACGCATCGACCTGCTGGGGTCACGCTGCCGCACGGAAAGGCCAGGCGGTGGCAGCGATGTTCTACCCCATTACAAACTTCCCGGAGGATTACAGTTCGCCGGGGCCGACCGCCATCTTGTTTGACCGTAACGGCAACCGTCTCCGCTTCCCCGAAATCCGATTCACGCCGCAGATTACAGGCGTTGACGGGGCAGACACAACTTTCTTCGGATTCGATATCGAGCCCAATGGCCTGCCCAACTTTTTCGGCACCAGCGCGGCAGCCCCCGATGTCGCAGCCGTGGCTGCGCTAGTGCTCCAGAAGGCAGGTGGTCCTAGCCACTTGCCCCCCGCTGCTGTCTACCAGAAGCTTCAGCGGACAGCTACGCCTATGCCACTTTCAATCGACCGCACATTGGCAGCAACCATTGCAGGACCACTGTGGGTGACAGCGGTTGGCGACTTCCCGCGAGTAAAGACTTTCTGGCGCTTCACCGTGCAACCGTTTACCTCACACACCATAACCAGTGTGTCTATTGATCTGACCAAGCCCAACATGCACTGGTCCAATCCGGCAAGCCCAACCACTGGCTTCAGCGTCGGCACCACGAGTGGCTTGGCGCCGACCGATGTGACGGCGACCCGCAGCGCTGACCTCACGACTCTCACTCTGACCTTCAAGCCGGGAACGTTCGGCGCGGGTGACTTCCTCACCTTCGCCAACTTTGCATTCCCAGTACAGTTGCCGGTGCAGTTCGAGGTGGACGCCGACCGGATCAAAGGCGGGCAAGTGACATTGACTCTCGACGACGGAACCACCAAAACCGGTGCATTCGTCGTTGCTCCAGCCATCCCGTTCAACCGGTTCACCGGCGCAGGTTTGGTGAACGCTGACGCGGCAACGCGCTAGCCCCAACCTCCCACTAACCATTGGCCCCGGTAGCTCCTAGCCGGGGCCATTTTCTGTACATGCGGGTCCGCATAGGGTGGTGTGGCAGGGGCGGACAGGTGACCGTCCCCCCTATGCCGATTTGCGCAAATATTCCCGGGGGCGGTCCGCGACGGGTCAAACGAACCGCAAGATGACAGGAGCAGAGCGGCCGAGATTCATAAATCCAGGCCTTCATTGCGTGGTTCGAGGTAACGCGGGGATGGGCCGAACAACACCGGGCAAAATCTCCCCCTCGCGCGTCATGAGGTGGATGTGACCGTTCTCTCCTCCCAGGCAGAGTTCCTGTCCCACCACGAGCGGGGGTTGTTTGGAGGCAGAACCGGGCAACATTCGATACTCGTATCTTCTGCCGCCGGCACGAAGGATCGCGGTTCGAGCCGACGCCGTGCCATGCTGTTCCGCGGCGCCCGCTTCGTCTGCGGGTCTTGCTCTGCGGGTAGGCGGCCCGGCGGAAAAATCTTGACTAAAAACCTTGAGAACGGTGGCCACTCGGTAGCCCGGTTTACACTCAGCCGAAAGCGAGAGGCTCAACAGCGTCGCGAAAGCCATGACAGTGAATCCCTTGTTCATAGTCACCTTGCTTGAAGTAGGAACGGCGGAGAAGCCGACTCTTGCAGACCCAAGCAAAAAGTTTATCAGCAAATTCCTCGACGGCAAGGGAGCTCTGTGGGAACTCCGTATCCATGGCTGGAAGAAGCTATTAGCGGGTAGCTCTTGGCCCTTAGCTCAAGCCAGGGCGGACTTGGGCTGGCAGACTTGGGCTGGCAGCCTGAGGTTTCCGCGCCGCTGCCTTGGAATATAAGTCCCAATCTATTCAGTTGTGAGGCATCGCCCTCACGTTCTCTGAGAATCTGGCGTCAAGAGATTCCTTCGCCGCGGCGGCTCAGGATTTCGGCAGCAGGCTCCCGACGCGGGCGCGCCTCACGCCTGCTAGACGCCTCCAGGAGTCGGGCCGCAATTGTACCGCAGGCGGCTGCAAGGCAATCAAGGCTCGAAGATTGTCATCGGGCTCGCAGCAGAGCACGCCGCGCAGGTCGCGGCAATTTCACTTCTACGAACTGATCGGCCGGGAACAGGTAATCCTCGCCGGAGTTGTCGATGACTCGGATCAGTCCCTGATCGCGCGCGCTTTTTTCGGTAGGCAGCGCCTGGTACACCTTGCCCACGTCCAAATCAATTTCCGCATACTCGCCCGCGTCAATGCACACGACAAATCGCTGTCGACGTCCGCTCAAAGTCGGCGCAGCCGCCTTTTTACTTTGAACAGCTTTCTTCCGATCCCGTGTGCTTCGCACCAATGCAGCCCTGATTGAGTCCACTTCCTGGTTCTATTTTGCCAACTGTAGTTTACGGCGCGTGGTAGTCGGTAGATCCACAGGAACAAAATAGCGTGCCGGGAAAAGATAATCCTCGCCTGATTCGTCAATGACACGGATCATATTGTGCCGTTCGGCCTCGGCGTCGTGGATAAACGGGTAGAGTTTTCGCTGTTCGAGCGAAGCGTCATAGCCTTTGTTGTTGACACAGATTACAAAGCCCGAAGATCTTTTCATAACTGTCGAATCTTGTCTTTGACCTTGAATTCCTTTTTCCCGATTCCGTACGCTTCGTACCAATGAATTTCGGCGAACCATATCGTACCATCGGCAACTCGGACGGTCGCAAACCCTTTCAGTTTACGCCAGCGACCCGCGCCGTACACTCTGCGCAGCCGCCGCAGCTCGCGGATGCGCCGCCCGGCTGCGATCGTCGATGCGGCTGATGGCGGACAATACTTGAAGTGGCTTCACGAAGGCACGATTGTAGCGTAGCCAATTTGGCAAGTTGCCGCCCATCTGCGTTAATCTGCGGCTCACCCGGAGGTCCCATGCGTAAGGAGTTCAAGGTGAAGCTCTTCGGCGCCGGACGCAACTCCAAGGTCGCCGGGATGAACGTCCCCTTCGACGTGAAAGAAGTCTGGGGCAAGGCGCGCGTTCCGGTCACCGGCACGATCAACGGGTTCAAGTTCCGCACGACCGTTTGTCCGATGCGCGGCGAGTACTTCGTGTGCGTCAACCGCTTCATGCGCGAGGGCGGCCAGTGCGGCGTGGGCGACACGGTTACGGTCGTCATGGAGCCCGACACCGCCCCGCGCACTATCCAAGCGCCACCCGATCTCAAGAAAGCGATGAAGACCAACCAAGCCGCGCAGGCCGCCTGGGACCGCTATTCCTATACCCATCGCAAGGAATTCGTGCAGTGGATCACGGGAGCAAAGAAGCCGGAGACCCGCGCCCGCCGCCTGGAGAAATCCGTGTCCATGCTCGCCGCCGGGCGCAATCTCAGCCAGCGCTAGCCTGCAATCGCGCCGGCGCGTACAATTCCCATCCGGCATCGATGGGTGATTTGTTGATCTCCTGATATGCCGACTGAATCAGCAAGTCAGCACATCACCCAATCGGCAAATCGATCTATGCTTCGCCTGCTCATTCACTGGATCCTGAGCGCCCTGGCGCTGATCATCGTTGCGCACGTGGTCCCCGGCTTCTACATGCGCGGATTCGGCACGGCGTTGTGGGCCGCCGTCATCATCGGCCTGATCAACGCCACGCTCGGCGCGCTGCTCAAGCTGATCACGCTTCCACTGACAGTCCTAACCCTCGGTATTTTCTGGCTGGTAATCAACGCCCTGATGCTGTGGCTTGCCACGGCCTTCGTGCCCGGCTTTCACATCAGCGGCTTCGTCGCGGCCTTCGTCGGCGCCATCGTGCTCATGCTGGTGAACCTGCTCTTCCGCGCGCTACTGCCCAAGCGCGAACGCACCTAAAACTCAACCACGGATCGCCGCGGATTCACACCGATCAGATTTGATCGATCCGTGTTCGTCCGTGGAAATCCGTGGTTAGTGCCTACCATCCCACCTTCACGCCATTCTTCGCATTCTGTTCATCCAGCCACTGCTTCAGCGGCGCGAAGTAATCCAGGATGGCCGTCGCGTCCATCTGGCGCTCGCCCGTAAGCGCGTAGAGGGCCTCCGGCCAAGGGCGGCTGGCGCCCATCTCCAGCATCATCTTCAGGCGTTCCCCGGCAACCTTGTTGTTGTAGATGGAGCAGCGATGCAGCGGGCCCTTGTACCCGATCGTCCTGCACAACCCGCGTTGAAACTGGAACTGCAGCACGTCGGCGAGAAAATAGCGCGAGTACGGCACGTTTCCCGGCACGTGATACTTCGCTCCAGGGTCGAAGTCTTTCTCGCTGCGCGCCACCGGCGGCGCCACGCCCTGGTACTTCTCCCGCAGCTCCCACCACGCCTTGTTATAGCCGGCGGGCGTGATCTTGCCCGAGAATACGTCCCAGCGCCACTGGTCGATCAGCAATCCGAAGGGCAGGAACGCCACTTTCTCCAGCGCCTTGTGCATCAGCAGCGCCAGGTCTTCGCTTGGCGGTGGCGCCTGCTGGATCAGCCCGATTTCCTGCACATACTCGGGCGTGATGGAGAGCGCGATGGTGTCGCCCACCGCTTCATGGAAGCCGTCGTTGGCGCTGCCCTGGAACAGCGGCGGCTGGTTCTGGTAGGCCATCTGGTAGAAGTTGTGTCCCAGCTCGTGGTGGATGGTGCGGAAGTCCTCGTCGCGAATCTGGATGCACATCTTCAGCCGAACGTCATTCTTGTTGTCGATGTCCCATGCGCTGGCGTGGCAGACGACGTCGCGGTCGCGCGGACGGACGAACATCGAGCGCTCCCAGAACGTCTTGGGCAGCGGATCGAATCCTAGCGAGACGAAAAAGTTCTCGCCGGTCTTCACCATCTTGAGGTAAGTGAATTTCTTCTGCTGCAGGACGGGCGTCAGGTCAAGGCCGCTGTCCTTGCCAGGAACATCGAGCAGATCGTAGATGTTGGTCCAGTCCTGCGCCCAGATATTGCCCAGCAGGTGCGCCGGGATCGGGCCGTTGGGCGGGACCACCTGCGGCCCGTACTTCTTCACCAGTTGCGACCGCACGTAGGCGTGCAGCGACAGGTACAGCGGACGCAATTGTTCCCACAACCGGTTCAGTTCCGCGCTGAACCGCTCCGGCGTCATGTCGTAATTCGACCGCCACAGCACCCCCGTATCCTTGAACCCGAGCTCCTGCGCGCCCTTGTTCGACAGCTCGACGCCGCGCGCGTAGCGCTGCCGCATCTCCGGCGCGAACGATCTCCAACCCACCCAAAGATCCTTCAGCACCGCTTCATCTTTGGTGGTGGCGAAGGCCTCTTCCATCTCGCTTTGTCCCAGGCACTTGCCGGCAAACGGTCCGGTCTTAGGGCAGTACTTGCCTTTGCCGTAGGTGCCCTCGAGCCACGAGCCGATCTGCGCCAGCTCTTTTCGTTCCGCGGGATTATTTGGCGCCGGTGCCGTCAGCGCCAGCCGCAGCAGCATGAACTTCCGCTGCAGCACGGGCGAAAGCTGCGCTCCCTTGAAGCGTTTCGCCTCGTTCACCAGTTCGGTAGTCGTGGCCAGCACCTCCTCGTTGGCGCTGGCCGACAGGGCTTCGGTGTCGTCGGTGATGTACGTGGACTGCACCCAACTGGCGCGGCTGGCCTTCACGCCCACGTCGTCGAGGCGAGCCTCGGCGTCGCGCATGAATGTTTCCGCCTCCGCCGGCGCCGCCTGCATCGCCGCGGCGCTGGCGAATGGCTTCGATGAAGATGAACTCTGAGTCTGGGCAACGGTCAAAGTCGAAAACAGCAGAGTGATGGCGAGGGCGCAGCTAATACGGCGAACCATGGAATCCTCCAGCGAGCGGGACATTGTAATCGACGCGGGCCCGCCTTAGCAGTGAGGAGCGATCTCCCAGTCGGCGGATGTTGCTAGTCTGGCCTCAGAGCGGATGTCTTACCGACCGAGATTTTGCTCGAAGTGATTGGCTGTTTGCGTCGCACTGCCCTCACTAAATCGAGGATGGCCGAGGAGACCAATGCGGGATCATCGAGTTGGACATGATGGCCGCTGTGTTTCGCTACGATATGTACGCTATTGGTCGATTCCCGTGCAAGTTTATCTTGCAGGCTTCGGTTCCACTCAAGTTGTTCTTTCGTGTAATCCTCGTTAGTTTCGGGGGTCTTGGTGATGACCACAACAGGGATGTTTCCCAGAGGATGATCCCCGCTCAGGGCTCCATGGACCTCGATGAAATCGCCCCTGAGGTCCTGAATGTCCCCACCTTCATCGCGTTCCTTGCTCCGTGGGATTGACATCGCCCAGAGCCTCAGCTTCTGCGCACCAGCCGGCAGTTTGTCATACGGAGGTTCCAGATGTGGAGGTGAAGCAGCCTTGGTTTGCGCGGGCGGTCGAGTTGCGTTGTCTTGTTGAGTGGTGGCCGGATGAGATCTGGGCTTAGTGAGCGACTCCCAGTCCTCGGTCGACATTTGCGAGGGACGAACAACTTTTCCGTTAATCCAAAGGTACTCGTCTTCATCGGCGCTCTCGACCAGAATCATTCCGGCGACCTCTCCGGGATAGTCGTGGACATACATACGCGTAACCAGGCCTCCCCAGGAATGTCCAACCAGCACGTACGGCGGCTTGATCCCGGCACGGTCAAGCAATGTGTGAAGTTCATGCGCGGCGGTGTCGGGGCCCCGCGGAGGTTTACCGGGGCTGCTCCATGCTTGTCCGGCACGGTCGTAAGAGCATGTCTGTGTTCCCTTCGACACTGCCGGCTGAACTAATGCCCAGTCAAAAGAATAATCTCCCAGCCCGTGCAGGAGAACCACCGGAGGTTTGCTTCGGCCAGTACAGTAGATATGCAGCGAAACGCCCTGATCAATGTTCACTAATCTGCCGGGTGGCGTTGGCGATTGATTCGATTGTCCCTGCGCGCCGACGGGCAGCACAGCGAACAAAAGCACTCCCATGCGCCAAATCGACATGCGCTACCCCTCTCCGTGGTCAACGCAGGCCCGCGCCGCGCGGACAGCGTTGGTCGTAAAGCCGAGATGTCAGGCGGTGCGTGGGTCGGCATTGTACAACGCTGGTGATGTTCCGGTATGCATTACGGCAAGGGCTGCAACGTGCTGTTGACCAAAAAAGGATCGTCGAACTCTGTGCGCTCGCCCGCTTTCTTCCCGGCGACCGGCAGCAGCCGCGCCGACAGCGGCTTGTGCCACTTGAACGCCAGAGTGGCCACGTCGGCCAGGATGCGCCTGAGTTGTTCTTCGCTGATCTCACCCGGCAGCGGCACGGTGTCCAGCCCGGTGCCGCACACGGCCGAGTAGGCGAGCAGCGAGTCCAGTGAGATTGTGCCCTCGCTCCAGCGCCGCGCCAGCAGGCTGTCTTCCAGGATGGGCAGCATGAGTCCCGAATAGCCCACCTGCTTCACCGGTATCGCCTTCAACGCCGCCGTGATTGCTCCCGCGGCGCTCATCGTCCCGCTGGAGCCGAAGCGGGCTCGCGTCATCTTCTCGATGGCGGCTCCGATGGACACGTCCTTCAGCGGCGCCGGCGAGAGATCCAGGCCGGCGTAGCTCCAGCCGGAGCGGGCCGCAATTGCCTGCGCCTCGGCTTCAATGTCTTTGGCGAACCCGCCCAGCCGCTCCTGCAACTTGGCCAACGCCAGCTCGCGGTGCATCACCGAGGTGCCTTCGAATGCCTCGCTCACCACGTTGGCCGACTCCAGCCCGATTGCGAACTGATGTCCGGCGCCGGTGTGGTACGAGCCGGGATAGAACGGCGCCAGCGGGGCCAGCATGGCGGTCGCGCTGAAATTGAAGTTCGCCTGGCTGTGCGGGCTGTGCTCTTCCAGGTACTTGATTACCCTCGCCGCGTCCTCAATAGCTTTCCAATGAATTCCATCCCTGCCGCCGATGATAATGCTGGTCTCCAGAACCTTGGTGCTCGCTAGCGCCTCCGCCATGAGTTGCGTCATGACAGGGTCCGCGGCGTCGCCCAGGTTGGGAGGTCCCAGCGAGGTATCGAAGTTCTCCTTCTGGGCCAACTGGTCGTAGCTGCGCAGGTACGCCAGCGCCTCCTCGCGCGGGAGCCCCTTGACGACTCCTGGGAACTGCTGCGTGGTGATGCGCACCGATTCCATTTCGTAGCCGCGCTTCTCAAACGCCGCCTTCGCTGCATGCAGGAAGGCGAGCGTGTCGTGCACCTGCTGCTGATATCGCGCGTGGTCAAGCTCGACAAACGCGGTGATGGCGCGCACCTTCGGCTTTTGCTGTGCGTATGCCGGGACCATCATGAACACAACTGCAATTAGCGAGACAAGGTGACGCATCAGAGCTCTCCCGGTTGGTCGGATCGGTTTATGTTTCTCAAACGCGCTACAACCTCCTCCACATCGTTCTCCTGGAACAGGCGAATGGCCGCGATTCCCGCCGCTCCAGCCGCGATGCAGGCGCGCGCGTTCTCCAGCGTCACGCCGCCGAGCGCGAGCACGGGAATCCGCACCGCGGGCGACGCTCCCGGCGTGTTCGCCTGTGGCGCTCCGCAGCAGGCGGCGCGTAAGGCCCCCAGTCCAACGCCTGGCTGTCCACCTTTCTCGAACACCGGCGCGAAGACCGAGAAATCGGCGCCGTCGGTTTCGGCGCGGCGGACATCTTCGACTGTGTGACAGGAGCAAGCAATGAGAAAATTGTGAGTTGCGAGTTGCGAGTTGCGACCTGCGGAAGCTTTGCTCCAAACAATGCGCGCTTCGGCGGCGGGAATGTCGTCGGAGCGCAAATGAACGCCGTCGGCGCCCGCAGCAAGCGCGATATCAATACGCGAGTTGATTAACAGGCGGGTTCCGCGTTGCCAGTTGTGAGCTGCGAGCGCCGAGCCCGCGACTTCTGCAATTATCTTCCGCGCTTCTTCGGCGAGGCGGAGCAACTCGCGAGCGCTGAGGTCCTTCTCGCGAAGCTGGATGTAGTCAACGCCGTAGCGGGCCGCTTCGGAGATTGTTTTCAGCAGCATGCGGCGCCGATCTCCCTCGCAGCCGGGAAATTGGTGGCGATCGGTGATGTAGTAGAGCAGCATGCGAGCTGGAGTCGCGAGCGTGAAAGCCGATTCCACGCTCAGCAGTCGCGCCGCCGCGGAGGGGGACGCGTGCAGCCCTACGACCCCGAACCGGCGCCGCTCTCAGGGCTTTCGAAGATGTTGAACAACTGGGTGATGCGGATCACATCCTCAATGCGCTTGTGCGGGTTGATGTACTTCAAGTCGCAGCCGTTCTTCTTGGCGGACGCCCAGACATTGACGAACGTGCCGATGCCGGTGCTGTCCGCCTGCACGACGTTGCTGAGATCCACCCTGATCGGCTTTCCCTCGGGAATCAGCGCGCGGACGGCCACCGAGAAGTCCGTCCAGGATTCCATGTTCACCTTGCCGGTGCAGTGAACGACGGTTTTTGTTGGCTGTCTCTCGATTTCCATCTGCAATACGGGAGCAACTTTTGCGCACACAGGCACCATCCTCGTCGCAGGTCATGGATTTTACACCATGGCCTCGAGGCCGTTTGCAGGACACAGCAGGACACAATCTGGTTACTGGCTATCTCGTTTGCGCCTGCGAACGCGGTCGGCGGCGATCAGGGTGCTGACCCATACCGCGGCCGCAAGATAGCCGGCAAGTACATCGCTGGGATAGTGCACTCCGAGATAAATGCGTGACAGCCCGATGGCTCCGATCAAAGCGGCAGCGAGGATCCAGACCAAGACACGGAACGCGGCAGAGCGTATGCGGTGCGACAGGAGTCCGGCGAGCACGCCATAGATGCAGAACGCCATCAGCGAGTGTCCACTGGGAAAACTGTAGGTGTACGGAACAGGACCGAAGAAGGGCGTTGGCCTGGGCCGATGAAAGGCGAATTTCAGAGTCAACTCGAGGATCAGCCCGCCTGCCATGGTGAGCAGTAGCCAGATCGCCGCGCGCCGCCACCTGAGGCGCAGAAAGATGACCAAGGCGACGATGAACGCCGCAGCCAAGACGACGGAGCCCAGCGCCGAGATTGCCACCATGGCACTGGTCAGGGGTGGCGAGGCAAATTGATGTACCCAGGTGCGCACGGAAGCGTCAAAGCGCCTCGCGCCGCCTTCAAACACTTCCTCGGCGAGCCAGGAAAACAGCAGCAGCGCGAGCACGGCAACCGCCAGGCTGCCCACAATGGCCGCTCGCAGCGAGGGCACGGGCGCTGACTGTGGCTCTATCCCGGGCAGCCCAGAGTCGATGTTGGACGTTGCTGGCGTTTTGCTCATCAACGGGATGGATGAGCGGTTTGCTCACGCGCGGCGGGGACGTACACGGCGATCAACTCATCCAGTTTCGCCAGCAAGGCCGCGTTGCCCGCTCGCGGATAGTTCGACAAGGTGGCGCGGAACGAGTCGAGGTTGAAGAGAAACGATTCGATTCTCTCCTTGTTCAATTCGTCCCAATAGACGCCGTAGTGCATCTTGTCCACGTAGTAGGCATTGAGGACCTGCTCAAATTGCCGCTGTACGGGCACGGCAAGGTACGGCTTTCCCAGGTGGAGAGCTTCACTCACCAGGGAAAACCCGGCATTGGCGATCACGGCCTTGCAAGTGGTCAGGTCCTGCAAGAAATCATCCATGCTGGGTTTCTTGAACAGCAGATTGCCGTCTTCGCCGGCGCGATCAAAGCCGTAACATACGAAGCGGCAACGGACCCTGCGCAGCAGGCTTGCCAGTTCGACAGAGGGCGAGGTGACGTAGACCAGGACGTGTTCGCCGGTTGTCGGCTGGGCGTCGAGAACCTCCCTGCGCAGCAGCGGAGGGAACAAATGGGTGCGTTTGTCGCGCACGGGAGCGTCGAAAAACGTAATGACCAGGTACGCATCGGCGCCGCGGGTCATGTAACGCGTGACCAGCTTGGCCGCTGCTGCCTCGCGACGGTACTGGCGCGGGTAGGAAAGGGCCGCGTTCACCAGCAAGTTCTGATTGTCGATGGATATTACCGGCAAGCGCTTGCGATGGCCCAGGTAGCAGGACAACGGCTCGAAGTCAGTGCAGACCAGTTCGATCTGCCATTCGTTGGCGAGCTTCATCAGGCGCGAGAAACTAGCACGCGCCTGAGGAACGGTGATCAGGTTTTTTGCCACCGTTCTCCGATAGCGCACGCAGTTGTTCACGTAGGCGAAGCGGAATCCGTAGATCTCGGTAACCTCGAAATGTCGGCTGAGGTTCTGCAGGCCGCGGTCGAAGGAAACCACGTGGACGGTGTGCCCTTTTTCCAAGAGGTGCGAGATTACCTCTTTGGCTCGCGTGGAATGGCCCGCGCCTTCACCGTTGACCCCATAAAGAATTCTCGCCATGGTGCCTGTGGCCGCGATTATGCATGAGTTGAGGGCAGACGTCTATTCGCATGCAGCCTGTTCAATCCATGCGACTTGGCTGGGCCCACGACCCTCGTAATCATGCAATCGCTGACCCAGGAACGTAAGCTGGCTCTTGCTGAAATGGGAGGAAAAGGCATGAGCAAGAATTGGCTCGTAGTACTCGCGCTTGCAGGCTGCGTAACATTGAGCACGCCGGCTGCACTGGCGGATCGCCCGGAAGGAAAAGGAAGAGGGAACCCGCACGCCGGCAGGGACTTCGACAAAGGCGATCACGACTGGGAACGCCGCGGAGGATACGAGTACAGAATTTACGATCGTGCCGCGCGCCCGCCCGGATGGAGTCACGGCAAGAAAGCGGGCTGGGGAAATTGTGGATTGCCTCCGGGCCAGGCCAAGAAGTATGGTTGCCGAAGCTACGTCGTCGAAGGCCGTCCCCACTACTACTATAAAGATGAGGTGGGACGGATCATCGTGCGCCGTCCGGTCATCACGGTGCATGGCGGCGTTGAAATCCACTGACACGCGCTCGGCGGGCGCGCCACGGTCGTTGATCCTTCAACAATCGTTCGAAGCGCATCCGCATCTCGGGGGAGCTTTCCGCCTGCAACTCGTCGAGGAAGTCCTGGGTTGTGTTGATGTGCTTGCGGACCAGCATTGCCAGTAATCGGCGGAATTGTTCCTGCCCGATCATCTGTTCGAGCTGCAGCAAGCGGACCGCGCCTTTGGCGTAGATCACCCGGGCGTAAGTGCCTGAGTTGCGGCCCACACCCCAGATCGGCGGCTGGTTCCTGGCTCGCTGCACCCGCTGCAACATGAGCTCTCGAAAAGCGGCTTCCCCCTGGGATTTCCGGATATACATGAGGGCGGAATATTCCGCGAATGCCTCATTGAGCCAGTTCTCCCAGCTCCAGCTCGGTGCCCGCGACCACCAGAAATGCGCGAGCTCGTGCGCGAGTGTGAACAAGAGACGGTCCGGCTCAGCGGGAGGTGAGTAGGCAAGCGACACGTAACCTGGCCGCGAGTAACTACTGCCGCCCTGGCGCGGACTTAGCACGATGGTGAGGTCGTGCCCGGCGGCTTGGCCAAACCATTCGGAATACGTTCTCGTGCTCGAACCGGCCTGCTGCGCGAAGCGTTGTAGGGTGACCGGCGGCACGTTGACGGCAATCATCCGAATGTTGAGCGCCTGCACTCGTAACTCGCTGGTGGTCCAGGCGGGGGCCGCGATCAAATCAATATCCGGAGAGGCGTCCTTCTGTACCAGCCGCCAAGTTCCGTTGCCGCCGGAGACTTTCCCGTTGCCGGCGAGCTTATACCCAGGGTCGATATTCACCCGTAGGTCAAAACGAAAATTCCTGGCCTCGGGTTCGTAGGGGTACCAGCCGGAATCGATCGAAAGCTCCACCCAGGGCGAAGCAAAGCTGTTGGTCTCTCTGGAGACATCGGTGAGCTTGCCGTGAGCCTGGAGGTGAATGTCGGCGATTTCGCCGGGCCGGAGCCGCTGCCGGAACTTGATGATGACGGGCCGGGCATCGATGCGCTCGTTCAGAGGACCTTCTTCGTGGCTGAGGCAGGAGCGGCAGGACAGGCTGGAAATCGCAAGATCCTTGTTAAGGTAGAGGACCAGTTGGTCGGCGCCCTGCGCTGGGGCAGCGAATCGAATCGTCAGCTTTTCGGCAAGCTCGGCAGTCGAGGGATCCAGCGTAATCTTACCGCGGTAGCTCAGGACGCCGGCCATTGCCTGGCGGCAAGAGCCAAACGCGAGTCCCATGAGGAGGACCAGAACACACCGGATGCGAACCGCGCGCGCCAAGCTGCGCATTGGCACCTCATCACTCACGACTAGGGTCTGGTCTTGGCAATTTCAGGGGCCTTCTGCGGCTGCGGGAGATTCAGGTGGTACCGGGTCAGGTTTTCCTGCAGGTAGGCGAAAGCTTCATCCACCGAGTCCACCATCTTGAACAGGTTGAGGTCTTTGGCGGAGATGGTACCTGCGTCCACCATGGCCTGCAGGTTGAACACGCTCTTCCAGTATTCACTGCCGTACATCACGACCAGGATTTTTTTCGCCAGCTTCTCGGTTTGAGCCAGAGTGACGATCTCGAAAAGCTCGTCGCAGGTGCCGAAGCCGCCGGGGAAAACGATGAGCGCCTTGGCGAGATAGGCGAACCACAGCTTGCGCATAAAGAAGTAGTGGAATTCGAAGTTGAGTTCCGGGCTGATGTGGCGGTTGGGCATCTGTTCGTAGGGCAGGTTGATGTTGAGGCCGATCGTCTTCCCGCCGGCTTCGCGCGCGCCCTGGTTGGCGGCTTCCATGATTCCTGGCCCGCCGCCGGTGGTAACGACGAAGCGGCGGCGCTTGGACGGGATCTTCATCGCCCACTCGGTGAGCCGGGAAGCAAGCGCGCGCGCGTCCTCGTAGTAGCGGGCCATCTCGACCGAGGCGCGGGCCTGCAGGATTCTGTGCTGCTCCGCCGCGGAGGCGAGGGCGCGCGAGCCGGGCTTTTCCAGCAGTTCGAGGGTGCGCTGCGCGTCGTGGCGGCTGTGGAAGCGGGCCGAGCCGAAGAAGACGACGGTGTCCTGGATGCGCTCGCGGCGGAAGCGCGCCAGCGGCTCGGAGTATTCCGAGAGGAGGCGGAGAATGCGCCCATCGGGGGAGTTGAGGAACTTCTTGTTTTCGTAAGCGAGGGGAGCGCGTTGAATGTTCTCGTTCATGGATTTGCAATTGGTAATCTGCAACTTGCAATTTTCGGACCGCACAGTACTGCCAATCGGGCCGCGCGAGCAGAGGCCATTACAAATTACAAATTGCCAAATTACAAATTCTTCTTCTTCCCCGGGTCGCGGTAGTGGACGGCCTCCCAGACGCCAATCCAGATGTCGATCAGGCCGAGGCCGGTGATCACGCCGCGGACGAAGTTGTCCTGGAGTAAGGCGCGCCAGGTGGGACGCGCGGCCAGCAGGGAGTTGTCAGTCCAGACGCGGGTCCAGGGCAGCACGCTGAGCAGCATGCCCAGTTCTATGCAGAAGATGACGAAGATGACCAACGACAGGCGATGCAGCCAGATGGCGGTGTACGAGACTTTGATCTGGGGTTCAGGGGAAGACGCAGCATCGAGCTTGCTCGCGACCGGCTGCAAACTATCGCCGCGAAAAACGTTGGCTTCGGGGGTCACCTGGCGTGATCGCTCTGTGGGATCGGTCGCAGGATCCATATGCAGCGATTCTACATGCAGCGATACTACGGCCTCAGAGCTTTGATGCGTTCGGCGACATCCCGGTAGTCAATATTGCTGCCGTAAACTTCCATGAAGTGCTGCAAGGCGGTCTGGCGGTTGCCGGCGGCCTCGCAGGCATTGGCGAAGTCGTAATGGAGGGAGAGGCGCTGTTGCTCGTCGGTGGCGATTTTGAGCGCCCTCTCGTACCACTTGAAGCTGGCCTCGGGCACGCCCTTTTCGACGAAGCACTGCGCCAGCCAGGTGTAAGCCTGCATGGTCTGGCTGAAGGCAGCACCCTTGTCGATGGCGTGGCAGACTTTCTGCAACTCGCCGATGGCCTCGTCCATCAGGCCCATTTCGCGGAAGGCGACACCGAGGTTGTAGTGCGTGTCGGGATCCTCGACCTGATCGGCGCCGGCCTCGGCGTCTTCCTTGAACTCGGCGAACATGTCGGAGAGGACATTGCTGGCCTCGGCGTGAACTTCCTGGGAAAGCCCGCCGGGTGCGGCCGTGGCCGGCTGCGCCACGGGCCTCGGCGGTGCAGCGGTCGTGCCGGCGATGGCAAAATCGGCGCCGAGCGATGCTTCCAGATCGGAAACCATGTCGCCAAGAACGTCGGCCTTGGCGGCGACGGCTGGAGCGGCCGAGGGCGGTTGCTCCCACGCGGGTTCAGGTGGCGGCGGAGCAGTGACCTCGACAGAAACTTCCGCGGACGCAGGCGGAGGGGCTTCGACCGAGACTTCGTCCGGTGGTTGCGCTTCGATTGCGGGTGCGGGGGCAGCGGCGACGGGCAGTTGCGCCTGGAGTGCGGCGAGGTCTGGATTACCGGGCGAGAGGACTTGGCAGTGCTCCAAAGCCGCGCGGGCTTCGTTCCACATGGCCTGCGAGACATAGAAGCGGATTTCGTTGAGCAGATCGGCGACCGCAGCAGTCGGCGGGACGGGTTGAGGCACAGGTTCGGCGGCAGCGTGCGTCTCCCATTCGTCCGAAAGATCAATCTCATGCGTCGGCGCGCCTGTGGCGGAGGCGGCAGCGGGAACCTCCGCCTCAACCGAGACAGCCGGCGGCTGAGCTTCAACGGTGAAGTCGGCGGCCGGAGGAGCCGGGGCTGCAACTCCGGCGAGCGGGGTGCCGGCACGCTCAGCGTATTTCGCCGCCATTTCGGCGTACTGCTTCGCCTCATCAAGGTGACCGACCTGCCTGTAAACCGATTCCAGGATCTGGCAGCAGCGCGCCGCATCGGCGAAGCGGTCGGCGGCGGCGTAGAGCGAGGCGAGGCGCTGGTTGAGGCGCACGTCCCGTGGCGCTTGCGGCAAGACCTTCTCCAGCGGCGCCAGGGCCTTCTCGGGGAGATTGTAGGAGTCCAGCAACTCGGAGTCGGTGAGGGCGGCCTTGACGGACTCGGCGACGGCCTCGGGATATTCCTGCGCCACCGTCGGAGCGGTCATTTCCAACTCATCCACCATGAAGGCCTGCGAGCCTTCGGCTTGGGTGAGCGGGCGGATGGCGGCATCTTCGCCAAGCTTGGCGAGCACCTGGCGGTAGTTCTGCTCGTGCGCCGGGTTTTCCGGCTCGCTGTCGGCCAGTTCGCGATACAAATCGCGAGCGCGCTTGAGGTCGCCGGACTGGACGAGAGCGTGCGCCAGCAGCTCGCTGCATTCGTTGACGTGCCCCTTATCACCGAGCTGCGTGTAGAGCTCGCGGACGATCTCGAGCAAAGTCGCGTCCTCCTGCACCTTGTGCAGAGCCCCTTCCAGAGCGCGTTGCAGCGACTCGGTGTTGCTGACCGAAAGCTGACCGGAGAACTCGCGGTAGACAGCCAGGCCCTGTTGACAGGAGCCGTGGGACATCAAGGACTCAGCCAGAGCCTGAATGCCGCTCAGGTCCTTGTGCTGGGTGGCGAGCATGCGGGCCACCTTTTCGCCCTCGGCATGATCGCCAGAAACCAGGTGAGCGCGAAGCAGGATGCCGAGCGCGTCAGGATTGGCGTCGATGTGCGGGATGCTCTGGAGGTGGAGGACAGCGCCGGCGCCGTCGCCGGAATCTACAGCGATGAGGCCGCGCTTGAGCAGCGCGCGCACGTTGGTGGGGTCGATACTGAGAATGCGCCCGAGGGCTTCGTCGGCGGCGTCCATGGCGGCGCGCTGGTAAAGCGACTCGGCGGCGCGGAAGTAGATTTCCTTGGCGTCCTCCTTCTTGCCCATCCGAATGTAGAGGTCGGCCAGCTTGGACTGCATGGCGGCGTTTTCCGGATCGAGCTCGAGCATCTTCTGAAATACGCGGGCGGCGCCTTCCAGGTCGTTGGCCCTCATCCAGTGGTCGGCGAGGGCGACATACTGCTGACGGGCGTCGTTGTACAGGCCCTGCTGGGTGTAGAGCTCGGCCAGCTTTTGCAGGCCCTCGACGGAACTAGGGGCCAGCTTGGTGAGCTTCTTGTACATGGCGATGGATTTGACGGTGAACCCATCGGCGGCGTAGGCGTCGCCCACCCGGCGGAAGTAGGCGGTGGCGCGGTCGGACTGGCCAAGGCGTGCATAGAGATCGCCAATGGTGTTGAGCACGGTGAGGTCCCTGGAATCTTCCTTGGCGACCTTCTCGTACTCGGCGATGGCGTTCTGCAGCTTGCCCTGTTGAACGTATTTTTCCGCGGAACTGAGGACCTTCGCCTTGTTAAAGCCAAAACCCAGCGCCATAAACGATGGACTCCGTGCTGCAATCGGCCGCCCGCCGGTGGATGCACGCTCTCCCTCGACGCTCCCGACCGGGCGTGCCGTGGGCCCGGAATTGGAACGCGGGATAGCGGGCGCGGACGAATTTCGCCAGACTAATCTGGAATGCGGGTAACACTATCACAGAGAGAGCGTGCGGCAAAAGCGCACACCGGCTGCGAGCCTCAGGCTGCCAGCCGCCGACGGACAACTATACGAGTCAGCAAGTACCGAGCACCGGTACCGAGCCGATGGCGTAGAATCGGTCCCTTAATGGCCGGCAGATTTCATTGCGCATTGACTGTCATTCTCCTCGTGGGAAACGCCGTGGCGCAGGGAGCGCCGAAGCAGGCGCGACCGCGAGCCCGCGAACTCGGTGTGCAGGTTGGCGTCATGGCGCCAGGGCCGTTGAACGCGATCACCGACGTGGCCGGCGTTCTCGTTGGGCACACCACGATCGTGCGCGACGAGGACATGCGTACTGGCGTGACGGCAATTCTGCCGCATGGTGGCAACCTGTTCCGCGAAAAAGTGCCCGGCGCCGTGTTTATCGGCAATGCGTTCGGGAAACTGGCTGGGTCAACCCAGGTGAATGAACTGGGCGAGATCGAGACGCCGATTCTGCTGACGTCCACGTTGGCGGTACCGCGCGTGGCCGACGCGCTGATGGATTACATGCTGGCGCTGCCTGGGAACGAGGGGGTGCGATCCGTCAATCCGCTGGTGGGCGAGACCAATGACGGGTATCTGAACGACATTCGGTCGCGGCCGATCACGGGCGACGACGTGCTGGCAGCGATCAAGGGCGCAAAGAGCGGCGCGGTGGAAGAGGGCAGCGTCGGCGCGGGCACAGGGACCATTGCGTTTGGGTGGAAAGGCGGGATTGGAACGGCTTCGCGGAAATTGCCGGCCTCGCTCGGCGGTTACACCGTGGGCGTGTTGGTGCAGACGAATTTTGGCGGCGTGCTGACCCTGGCGGGCGCGCCGGTAGGGAAAGAATTGAAGAAGTATGTGTTTCGGGAAGAATTAGAGGGAGCGGCGGGGTCTGGAAAAGCTCAACCACCAAGGACACGAAGGGGCACGAAGCTAGGAACGGAAGACGGCGCGAATGGGTCATGCATGATCGTGGTGGCGACGGACGCACCTGTGGATGCGCGTAGCCTGAAGCGGCTAGCGGCGCGGGCAGTGATGGGCATGGCGCGCACGGGCGCAGCGGGATCGAATGGCAGCGGCGACTACGTAATTGCATTCTCGACGGCGGCGGAGTTGCGCCTTCGTCCGGGGGATGAGAAGAAAGCACGCCAAGTGACGGTGCTGGGGAACGAGGCGATGTCGCCGCTGTTCCTTGCGGCGATTGAGGCGACGGAAGAGGCTATCTACAACTCGCTGCTCAAGGCGACGACGGTGACCGGGCGCGGCCACACGGGGGAGGCGATTCCGGTGGAACGAGTGGTGGAGATTTTGAAGGCACACGGGATGGTTCAGAAGTGATGGGCACCGGGGGGGTACGGCAAAACGCCGGATTGTCGAGCTGAAGAATTGACCCATTAGACGCAGAGGTGCCGAAATTCGTCGATTCTGCAATTCGTCAATTCGCGATTTCCAGCAGTTCAGTGCAGCCAGGCGCCGCGGGCGGCGATGACTATCACAGAGAGAGTACAGGGCAAAAGCAGTAGAAGCAGCGGGCCGCGAGTTCCGAGCAGGGAATCTCAGATGCGAGCGGCGACACGGGAGATTCCGGTAGAATGCGCTCGCCTATGCGGACCTTCCCCTGGCTGTGCTGCGCGCTGCTGCTGACTGGTCTGCCGGCGCGGGCTCAGTTGAGCTACAAGACGGTGGATCGAAACGTGATCGAACAGCGGCTCGATCACCTGCCCAAGAGCGATGCGGAGCGCGAGGCGGTGCTCAAGGAGATGTTCGGCGAGGTGGGCTGTGGAACCAAGCTGTCGGAGGAGCCGGTGCCCCGCCTGCGAGAGCCGAACCTGATCTGCGTATTGCCGGGAAAGACGGACGCGGTGATTATCGTGAGCGCGCACTTCGATCACATTGCCGCGGGCGATGGGGCGGCAGACAACTGGACGGGGGCGTCGCTGCTGCCCAGCCTCTACGAAAGCCTTTCGGGAACGTCACGCCGCTACACGTTCACATTCATCGGATTCGGCGGCGAGGAAAAGGGGCTGGTCGGGTCGAAGTACTACGTGAGCGCGTTATCGGCCGAGGAAAAGGCAAAGGTACGAGCGATTGTGAACATTGATACGCTGGGCCTGTCGCCGACGAAGGTGTGGCGGACTTACTCGGATCCAGAGCTGGTCAACCTGTTGATCCGGACCTCCGATGTCATGGAGTTGCCGCTGGCAGCGGTGAACGTGGAAGGAGTGGGCAACGATGATGCCGACCCGTTCCGCCGGGCCAAGATTCCCAGTATCACCATCCATTCCGTAACCCAGGAGACGTTGGCCATCCTACACACGCACGACGACACGCTGCGCGCCGTGAACCTGTCCTACTATTTCGAGACGTACCGGCTGGTGACACGTTACCTGACGTTCCTCGACATGTTCCTACCGGAGCGGCAAGTGGCGCCGCCGAGAAGCAAATGAAAACAGGCGTTCTCGTTTGGGCAGACCACGATCGCTGGTAAAAGAAACCACGGACGGATTTGGCGGATTAGACCCGGAGCGCGTCGAGATTCGTCAATTCCTCTATTCGTCGATCCGTAAATTGCTTCAGTGCAGCCAGGCGCCGCGCACGGCGATGACAATGCCGATGAGCGTGCTGATAAACGACAATCGCCAGTAGAGGCTCGCGCCCGCCAGCAGCGAAATGGAGCAGAGCACGATGGCGATCTCGAAAAAGATCTCGGACAGGTTGTAATGCCCCGCTTTGCGCTCCGTCGCCTGGGTTTCAGACTCCATCTGCTCGGCCTTGGCGCGGATGCTCTCGGCGTCGGCGCGCTGTTTTTCGCCGCGCGTCTTGAAGTCCTCCGCCAGTTTCGTCCCCTGTGGTCCGAGCGCGGCCATCTGTGAGTTCGCCTCGTACATGTGCGCGCGGATGTTCTTGGCCTGGTAGTACGCCCATTGGTCGGTGGCACGCGTCTGCATGAGCACCGATTCGGTGTGGGTGCGGTGCCCAAGCATCGTGGAAACGGCAAGCAGGACGGCCACGATGGCCATGGTCAGCCCGATGCGCTTGTCTTCGTGGGTGCGGGCTTCGGCCGCAACCTCGTGCAGCTCTTTGACTTCGTTGACTTCCATTGTGCTGCGTAGGATATCACCGGTCACTGACCACGGATCTTCACCGATACACACGGATAAAAAGAGGATGGAGACAAGAGGAATCCGCGTTCATCCGTGTGAATCCGTGGCCGATTTTTTGTTTGTTCCATGAAGGCGCTACAATCCTTCACACTCCTTGAGGTGAGACCTTGCCACTGAGCCGCCGCTGGCACGCATCCCTGTTTCTTCTTTTAGTAGCGACCATCGCAGCGGGGCAGCAGCCTGGCCCCAAAGCGCCGGTCAAAAACCGCGTCGGACGCGCCACGGTAAGCGATGCCGGCGGACAGCGCGCGGCTCGCTACCTGGAGTCGATCCGCCATCAGCCGTCCTTGCTGGTGGATTTTGTCCGCCAACTGCCCAAGGGCGCCGACCTGCACAATCACCTGACGGGTGCGACCTACGCCGAGTCTTTCATCGATTTTGCGGTCCACGACCACTTGTGCATCGAGCGCAAGACACTCCGCGCGGTGGCCCCGTCAGAAGCCGGTCAGCAGCCGGCCTGCGACGAGGCCAAGGGCCAGGTGCCGGCAGCGCGCGCGTATAGCGACCCCGTGCTCTATCGTGACATCATTGACGCGTGGTCCATGCGCCACTACACCCCCAACGCCGGCGACAGGTCGGCGCACGATCATTTCTTCGACACCTTCGGCAAGTTTTCCCTCGCTAAGAACGATCACCTCGGCGAGATGCTGGCCGAGGCGGTATCGCGAGCCGGGCACGAGCACGTGTCGTACATCGAGTTCATACTCAGCCCGGACAACGGCGCGGCGGGCAGGCTGGGCGCCGGCATGGGCTGGGCCGGCGACATGGCCGGGCAGCGGCAAAAGCTGATCGAAAAGGACCTCGCGCAGGTGGTGGCTGCGGCGCGTGCCAACGTGGACCAAGGCGAGGCGAAGATGAGGTCGATGCTGCGCTGCGGCTCCATGGATGCCGACCCGGGATGCGCGGTGACCGTGCGCTACCTCTACGAAGTCCACCGGGGGCTGGAGCGCGATCAGGTGTTCGCGGAGATGGTGGTGGGATTCGAAATGGGCTCCGCCGATCCGCGTGTGGTCGGAATCAACCTGGTGATGCCGGAAGACGGCCTGGTGGAGATGCGCGACTTCACCCTCCACATGCAGATGATGGACTACCTGCACAAGCTCTATCCCAAGCTGCGCATCTCGCTGCACGCCGGCGAACTGGCGCCCGGCTTGGTCCCGCCCGACGGCCTGCGCTTTCATATTCGCCAATCCATCAACCTCGGGCACGCGGAGCGAATCGGGCACGGCGTGGACGTGATGTACGAGCGCGATCCGCTCGGGCTGCTGCGGGAGATGGCGGCCAAGCGCATCCTGGTGGAGATATGCCTGACCAGCAACGACATGATTCTCGGCGTGCGCGGTCCCGATCACCCGCTGCCGATGTATTTGCAGTACGGTGTCCCGGTCGCGATCGCCACCGACGACGAGGGCGTGGCGCGTTCCGATCTCGATCGCGAATACCTGCGCGCCATCGAAACCTACGCGTTCGGCTACGCGACGCTGAAGCAGATGGCACGCGACAGCCTGGAACACGCCTTCGTGCCGGGCGCGAGCTTGTGGTCGGATACGAAACGGGTCCGCCGTGCGGCTTGCCAGACGGACAATTCGGGCGCCGCGGAAGAATCGCTGTCGGGTTCGTGCCGGCAATTCCTGCAAAGCAGCGAACGCGCCCGCCTGCAGTGGAAACTGGAAAAGGACTTCGCGGAATTTGAGGCGAAGATCGGGCACTGACGGATTATCGGTCGCAGACCCCCAGCTGCAGCGCTGGGATGATTTACAGGATCTTCTTGCCGAACGCGGAAAGCGCCAGTTCAACGGCCAGGTCGGCGGTGCGGTTGTGCTCGTCGATGACCGGGTTGACTTCCACGATCTCAAAGCTCGCCATGCGGCCGTGGTCGGCGATGATTTCCATGGCCAGGTGGGCTTCGCGGTAGGTGGCGCCGCCGCGCACCGGGGTGCCGACGCCGGGAGCGTCTTCGGGGTCAATCCAGTCCATGTCGAGCGAGACGTGGTAGCCGGAGGTCCCGCGCCCGGCCATGCGCAGCGCCTCTTCCATGACGGCGCGCATGCCGCGCTCGTCAATGTCGCGCATGGTGAAGACCTCGATGCCGGCGCGCCGGATGTTCTCCTTTTCCACGGCGTCAATGTCGCGCACGCCGATGAGCACGCAGTTTTCCGGGCGCACCTTGGGCGAAAAGCCGAAGATGTTGGCCAACTCGGAGGGCCACAATCCCATGATCGCGGCCAACGGCATGCCGTGCACGTTGCCGCTGGGAGAGCTGTCGGGTGTGTTGATGTCGCTGTGGGCGTCAATCCAGAGCAGCCCGACCGCCTGGCTCTGGCGACGGTAGAACTCCGAGACACCGGACACGGTGCCGACGGCGATGGAATGGTCGCCGCCAATGACCAGAGGCACCTTGCCGGCTTCCAGGGTCTTGACCACCAACTCGGCTTCCTTGGTGCAGGTCTGGGTGATTTCCCTCAGGTACTTGGCATGGGCGGCGCCGAAAGACGACTTGGTTTCGGCGATGGTGACCGCGATGTTGCCCGAGTCCTCGACCTTGTGGCCGAGCGCCTCCAGGCGCGCCTCCAGGCCGGCGACGCGCAGCGCCGAGCAGCCCATGTCCACGCCGCGGCGGGTCTGCCCCAGGTCGAGCGGCACACCGATGACGCGGATCTTCTTCGGAAGGATCCCCGGCATCGGCGCCGCGACGGGGCCAGGAGCGGTGTTTGTCGTCGTTCCGTCTGGCATAAGAGGTCTGTTAGTCCATCAGTCTGTCGGCCCTGCGATCATTCGGAAACCCGGCGACCGAGACCGATAGACGGAAAGACCTACGGGTAGAGTCGGTGCAGCATCCTGGGAAATGGAATCGTCTCGCGCACGTGCTCCAGGCCGCAAATCCAGGCCACGGCACGCTCAATGCCCATGCCGAAGCCGCCGTGCGGATTGCCGCCGTACTTCCGCAGGTCGAGATACCACTTGAACGCCGCCTCTGGCAAATTGTGCTCGTGGATGCGCTGCAGCAGCAGGTCGTAGGACGCAATACGCTGCGATCCGCCGATGATCTCGCCGTACCCTTCCGGCGCGAGCACGTCCACGCACAACGCCAGCTCGGGATTCTGCGGGTCGGGCTCCATGTAAAACGCTTTCACCTCGGCCGGGTAGCGGTGCACCATCACCGGGCGTTCGAACTGCGCCGAGATGTAGGTCTCATCCGGCGAGCCGAAGTCGCCGCCCCACTCGAACTTGGTCTCCAGCTTGCCCTCGGCGCGGCCCTTTTGCAGGATTTGCACTGCCTCGTCGTAGCTGATGCGCGGAAACGGCGCCGCGATTTTTTCCAGTTGCGCAACGTCACGCCCGACTAACTCCAGTTCCTTCCGCCGCTTTTCCAGCACGCGCCCCACGATATGGGTAAGCAGTCCCTCGGCCAGGTTCATGATGTCGTCGAGATCGGCGAAGGCCATTTCCGGCTCGACCATCCAGAACTCGGTCAGGTGGCGCCGCGTCTTCGATTTCTCCGCCCGGAACGTCGGGCCGAACGAGTACACCTTGCCCAGCGCCATCGCCGTGGCTTCGATGTAAAGCTGGCCGGACTGCGTCAGGAACGCCTGCTCCTCGAAATAGTCCACCGGGAACAGGGTGGTCGTGCCCTCGCACGCGGCCGGCGTAAGGATGGGCGGATCGGTCAGGACGAATCCCTGTGAGTCGAAGAAATCGCGTACTGCCTTGATGATCTCGGCGCGAATCCGCAGGATGGCCGCCTGCCTGGGCGTGCGCAGCCAGAGATGGCGGTGCTCCATCAGGAAGTCAACGCCATGCTCCTTGAGCGAGATGGGGTAGGGATCGTCTTCCGGAACTTTCTGGACGACCTGCACATCGCTGACGTCGAGCTCGTAGCCGCCGGGTGCGCGCTTGTCGGCCCGCACCTTGCCGCGCACGATTACGCTCGACTCCTGGGTCAAACCCTTCAGAGCTTCGAACGCTTGGGGCGCCTGGTTTTTCGGCACTACGCCCTGAATGACGCCCGATCCGTCCCGAAACTGGGGAAACAAAAGCTTCCCACTCTCGCGCAGGTTGTAAAGCCAACCGCGCAGTTCGACGCTCTGGCCTTCGTGTTTTCCGATCTCGTCGATGCGCGCCAGCGGCGCTTGTGTCTTTACCACTTCGGTTTCCATGATGACCCAACCGCAGGTGGCAGTTGGTAGCTCGCAGCTTGGCGAACTTTTCCCAACCACGACCAGCTACCAGGTACCGGTTTCTTTACCCCGCGTCTGTCGCCACCTGCTCCAGCTTCCTGAACGCTTCCGCCATGCCGCTTGTGACTTGCGGCTGCGCCTTCCCGTCGCCCTCGATTTCCAGCAGCAGCGGCGGCGTATGCGGCACCGAGCGCAGCAGCTTCATCGTCTCCGCCCAGTCGATCGAGCCCTCGCCCGGCCAGAGGTGGGTGTCTTTGTCTTTCTTGTTATCGTGCACGTGCGTGGAACGGATGTGCTGTTTCAAAATCGCGAACGCGCCGGCCACGTCGCTCATGATGTGCGCGTGCCCGACGTCGAAGCATACGCCCACGTCGTCAAAGTGCGAGGTATGCAGCAACTCCACCAGCCGCTCCGGCGTGGAGAGCTCGTTGGGAATATTCTCCAGCAGGATTTTCACCCCAAGCGGTTTGGCGAAAGCGCGCAGGTGCTCGATGGAGGTCATGGCCGCCTCGAACTTGTGCTCGTCGAACTCCTCGTTGCCGATGCCGACGTGCTGCACCAGGAAACGATAGGGCACGTGCTCGGCGACCTCGATCGCGCGCTTGATCTCGTCCATCGCGTCGATGCGCCCCTTGCGGTCTTTTCCGGCGATGTTCAGCGGCGCTACGTCGCGCCGGCGCCACTCGTAGCTGTTGTAGATCGGCGAGTGCACCGAGTTGAGCTGCGCGCCCGTGCTCTTGAACCAGGCGGCGATCTCGATCACGTGCTGCCGCCGCTGCGCATAGTCGAAGTGCCCGCGGAAGGCAAAGATCTCGATCGCCTCGGCGCCCGCGCGCACCAGGTCATCCAGCAAGCCCGGGTGCAGGCGCTCGCGAACATAAACGAAGGTGGACATCGCTTTGATCATAGCTCTCAGCCGTCAGCTCTCAGTTATCAGCGGGTTCTCGGTTTTCGGTTCTCGGTTGATGAACCCAAGTTATTGGTTAGGATACCGAAAACCGACAACCGTAAACCGACGAACGACAACCTAGTACCCGAGAGCTTTCCCATTATTCCTCGCGTCCGACGCGCCCAGGCGCTCGCCGGTTTTGGGGTTGATCTCGATCACCTCGGCGTCGCCCCACATCCCGCTTGGGTAAATTTTGTCCTCGGTCGCGATCTTGTGTCCCATGTTGCGCAGCAGGTGGAGCGTGTCGGGAGAAAATCCCACGCGCTCCACATAAACCCAATCCGGCTGCCACTGTTGGTGAAAGCGCGGCGCGTTCACCGCCTGCTGCACGTTTAACCCGTAATCAATGATGCCCAGCAGCACATTTACGACGGTGGTAATTATCCGCGGGCCGCCCGGCGACCCCATCACCAGCAGCAGCTTGCCGTTATTGACGATGATGGTGGGCGTCATCGCCGACAGCGGCCGCTTGCCCGGCCCGATGGCGTTCGCCTCTCCCTGGAGCAAGCCAAACAAATTTGGCGCACCCGCCTTGGAAGTGAAGTCGTCCATCTCGTCGTTCAGCAGGAAGCCGAGACCTTCGGCGGTGACGGCGGAGCCAAAGCTATCGTTCAGCGTGGTGGTGACCGCTACCGCATTGCCGTCGGCGTCTACCACCGAGTAGTGCGTGGTGTTGGACGGCTCGGGCGCAAGCGCGAGCGCATGAAGGGACGCGTATCGCTCCAACTCATTGAAAATCTCCGGACGCTTCAGGCCATTGCTGGCGCTGGCCTTGTCGGGATTCACCGACTCGCGCCATGCCGCGCCGTACTTCTTGTCAATCAGTTGCGCCACCGGGATTTTGGCGAAGTCCGGGTCGCCCATGAACTCGGCGCGATCGTAAAACGCACGGCGGAAAGCCTCGATGGTGAGGTGTACCGCCTCGGCCGAACCGGCGCCGTACTTCGTCAAGTCGTAGCCCTCGAGAATGTTCAAAATCTCCAGCAGCGCCACCCCGCCCGATGACGGCGGCGGGGCGCTGTAAATTTCCATTCCGCGATAGCTGCCGTGCACCGGCTCGCGTTCCTTGACCTCATAATCCGCGAGATCCTTGGCGGTGATCAGGCCGCCACCCTTCTGGATTGCGGCCGCCAGTTCGTGCGCCAAGGCGCCGTGGTAGAAATCGTCGGGATTTTTCGCGATGCGCTCCAGGGTCCGCGCCAGCTCCGGCTGCTTGAGGATCTCGCCCTGCTCGTAGTACTTGCCGTCGCGCTGAAAGATGCGCCGCGACTCCGCGAACTCGCCCAGGTGATAGTGCGGGTTGCGCAGGTCTTGCGCGTCTTCATACGAGAGGGCAAAGCCGTCGTGCGCCAGCCGGATCGACGGCGCCATCACCTGCGCCAGCGTCAGCTTGCCGAAGTTCCTCTGAGCGTACGCCATGCCCGCCACCGATCCCGGTACGCCGATCGCCTGGTAGCCCACCAGGCTGGCGTGGGGAATGACGTTGCCCTGCGCGTCGAGGTACATGTTGCGCGTGGCCGCGGCAGGCGCCTTCTCGCGGTAGTCAATGAAATGGAATTTGCCGTTGCTCAGGCGGATGAGCATGAATCCGCCGCCGCCGATGTTGCCCGCCTGCGGGTGCACCACCGCCAGCGCGAAGCCGGTGGCCACGGCGGCGTCAACGGCGTTGCCGCCCTGCTTCATGATCTCCACGCCCGCCTGCGACGCTAACTCGTGCTGGCTGGCGACCATCGCATGTTGCGCATGCGCCGGACGCATCGCCGCCGCCTGCGAGCACACTACCGCCAGCGCCGTGAACGCCAGCACAAGCAATGATCTGCGGTGGAGCGGCATGGGACGTTCTTACCCGCAACGGAATCTTCGAGGCTAGCCTAGGGGGCGACGGAGAGTCAAATAAAGCCACGGTTCGGTAGTGGTGCAGTTTGAAGTTTCGGGGACGAACTGGCGTAAACTGTCCGCATGGCAAAGAAGCGGACAAAAGCCGATAAGTTGCAGCGTAGTTCTGATCGGACCCAAAAGCGTGCCGATGCCCATGAGGACAGGGCCAAAACCAGGAATAAGCGTGAGGACTTCAGCCAAGCCGCTGCGCGGATCGTGAGGGAGGGCGACTAAAGACTAGGCTTCCGATGTGGATTATTTTAGTCTTAGCTCGAACTGGAACCCGGGCTTTTTCCCGTACAGTTCCTGCATCTTCCTCCGCAATTCAGGCATTGTCTGGCAAGTGCTGGCTACGCCAACCACTTTCCAGATGTGCTCAACCAGCTTCTTTAATCCATACTGCTCTGTCAGCCAGCGTATCAAACTGCACCACTACCCACGGTTCGGTACTGAGTGGAATTAGATCAGTACCCACGGTTCCTTATGGAATTACGATCCCAACTGTAACTAATCGGGCTTCCGCCCGTCCAAGCGGGAAAGAGGAAACATGAGTCGTTCAAGACTGCCATGGTCGTTCTAGCCGGGACTATTGCTGGGCTTGCGCTGACGGTCTCCAGAAGCGCTCCGGAGTGCACTTCACCCAGATCCGTGGCGGCGTGTCGGCCAGCGTGACATTCACGAAAATCTTGTTCGCCACGCGGAACAGCAGGCACTCGCCCCATTGCAGACCTTCAGTGGCGCCGGGGAACGAGAGGCAGAGCTGACGGAGAGAATCGAGGTTCATCGTTGCAAGTTCCGAGTTTCGATTTGCGAGTGATCGACCGCTCGCAACTTGGAACTCGCAACTCGGAACTACGCTTGCTCCCGCGCCTCCCCCAGCGTCACCTTCACCTCCATCTTCTTCTGCCCGCGGAAAATGGTGACCGTCACGGTATCGCCGGCGCGGTGATTATTCATAACCTGCGACAGCTCCCGCTGGTCTTCCACCGCCTGGCCGTCGATGGCGACGATCAGGTCGCCGCCGATCATGATCGGCATGTTCCCCAGGTAGGCGCGCTCGGTGCCGCCGCGTAAGCCGGCATGTTCCGCCGCGCTGCCGGGAATCACGTCGTTAATCAACAGCCCGTTATCGGCGGGCAGGTTGAGTTGCGCCGCCAATTCCGGCCCGATCGGGATGGTGTGCACGCCCAGGGCTGGACGCCGCACCCGCCCCAGCGTCACCAGGTCATTGAGGACCGCCTTTGCCGTGTTGATCGGGATGGCGAAACCGATGCCGGCGCTCTGCCCCACGCTGGAAGCGATCAGGGTGTTGATGCCGATCACCTCTCCCCTGGAATTCAGCAGTGGGCCGCCGGAGTTGCCGGGATTGATGGCGGCATCGGTCTGAATGGCCTCGTCAATGCTGGCGCCTCCCGGCTCCTGCACCGAGCGGATGGAACTGACGATGCCGCGCGTCATGGTGCCGCTCAGCCCGAACGGGTTGCCGATGGCGAACACTTTCTGCCCCACCTGCAGCCCGCGCGAGTCCCCCAGCGTGGCCGGGGCAAATCCGCCGCCGTGGATCTGGATGACCGCCAGGTCATGCGCACGATCCACGCCGATCAGGTCAGCCTTGTAGGTCTTGCGGTTATGCAAGGTAACCTCGACCTGCCGGGCGTTGGCGATGACGTGAAAGTTGGTGAGGATATGCCCGTCTTTGTCGAGGATGAAGCCCGAGCCCTGGCCTTCCTCCGGCACCACGCCGTAGAAGAAGTTAAACGACACCGAGCGCGACTTGATGTTGACCACCGAAGGCACGCCCTTCTTGTAGACGGTGACGTTGACCTGCTCCTCGGGATCGAGTTGCTCCGGCCCGGCCGCTTCGGTGAGTTCCAGCTTGCCGGCGTTGCCGCCGAACCAATGCGTGGGCAACATCGGCTCGTGGTGCGAAGTCGTGTAGAAATAAAACGCGCCCACGATTACGAGAGCGAGAAGCAGTACGCGTATTCCTCTCATCGAACACCAGCCATTAGCTCTTAGCCTTTCGTTGTTCAGTTCCAGCCATCCCCGTGATCGCCGATGCGACGGCCGACGGCCAATGGCCAACCGCTAATGGCTAATGGCTAACTGCTTCAGTTCGCGAAACACCACGTCCACCTGGCGCTCCGTTTCCGCCATCGCACCGGAGTTGTCGATCACGTAATCCGCGGCACGGATCTTCTCCTCGTCCGACCGCTGCGCCGCCTGACGCCGCTCCACTTCCTGCCGCGCGGCTTCTTTTGAGATGCCTTGACGCGCGGCAAAGCGCGAAACTTTCTGCTCCGCCCGGCAGGTGACCATGACGATTTTGTCGAAGCGCTTCTGCACCCCGGCTTCGAGGATCAGCGCCGCTTCTACCATCACCACCACGTCGCGATGCCGCGCGCCCTCTTCTTCCATCCACCGGTCCTGGTGGGCGATCACGGCCGGATGCACCAGCCGATTCAGCTCTTCGACGCGGCCGCCGCCAAAGGCCGCCTGTGCCAGCTTCTGCCGGTCGATGGTCCCGTCCTGATGCACGATGTCGCGCCCGAAATGTCGCAGGATTTTCTCGTACACCGGTTGCCCCGGCCGCATGAGCTGGTGCGCGATCTCGTCGGCCTTGATGAGATGGGCCCCGTGCGCGACAAAGATTTCTCCGACCGTGGACTTGCCGCACGCCACGCCGCCGGGTACTGGCGTGATCGCGCCGGCAATTTCGGCCACGTGCGGGGCCACGTCACCGATCAGCGTCGAGCCTTTTTCGGCGAACGTCTTCTCGCGCTTTTCGTTGCCCTTGAAAAACTTCTCGAACTCGGCGCGGTCGGTGATCTTGTTCATGCCCACGTCAATCACGGTTGCGCCCGCACGAACATAATCCTGGTCGATCATGCCGGTGCGGCCCATGGCGCACACCAGGATGTCGGCACGGCGGCAGACGCCCGGCAGGTCGCGCGTCTTGGAATGGCAGATCGTAACCGTGGCGTGATGGTTGGTGAGCAGCATCGCCGTGGGCTTGCCGACGATGTCGCTGCGCCCCACCACCACCGCTTCTGCGCCGATGATCGGGATGTCGCTGCGACGCAGGATCTCGATGATCCCGGCGGGCGTGCACGGCGTCAGCCCCGGGCGCTGCGTCGACAGGAACCCGACGTTCATCGGGTGGAAGCCATCCACGTCCTTGGCGGGATCGACCGCCATCAGCACGCGCTTGGCGTCCACTTGCTGGGGCAGCGGAAGCTGAACCAGGATACCGTCAATCTCCGCGCGCGAGTTGAGGTCGTGCACCAGCGCCAGCAGTTCGTCGGTGCCGCAGGTGTCGGGCGGCGTGTGCTTCTCGCTGTAAATGCCCAGCGCCTCGCATGACTTTACCTTGCCGCGCACGTAAATTTCCGACGCGGGATTGTTGCCCACCAGGATGACCGCTAGCCCGGGATGAACTCCGGCGGCGGTCATTGCTTTCACGTCTTCTCCGACCTCGGACTTGATGGCGGCGGCGATCTTTTCGCCGTCCAGGATTCTGGCAGCCATGATTCCTCACAGACAATTGAAGATAAAGGTTGCAAGACATTGTACTTTAGGCGGTAGGCGCCAGAGCACATGAAGCCACAACGGCGAGAACGGCGTGTAGGACTGGCGCGGGCGATCTCGAAGCTCGGGTACTGCTCCCGCTCGCACGCCGCAGAGATAATTCGGGCCGGGCGAGTGTGCCTGAACGGCAGGCTGCGGCGCGACCCGGAGTCGCCGGTCAGGCTGGAGAAAGATCGCGTCACGATAGATGGCAGGCGGCTCACCGCGAAGGAAAAAGTTTACCTGGTGCTGAACAAACCGCGCACCATGGTGACGACGGCCTCCGACGAGCAGCGGCGCCAAACGGTGTACGCGTGCCTGCCACCGGGATTGCCGTGGGTCGCGCCGGTCGGCCGGTTAGACAAGGCGAGCGAAGGGCTACTGCTGATGACCAATGACTCCGAGTGGGCGGCGCGGATCACGGCGCCGGAGTCGCACCTGGAGAAGACCTACCATGTTCGCATCGGTGCTCTGGCGGACGAGAAGCTGTTGGAGAAGATGCTGGCCGGCGTCGAGAGCGACGGAGAGCGATTGCGCCTGAAGCGCGTCTCCGTGGTTCGCCACAGCCGGCGCAACTCCTGGCTGGAGGTGGTGCTGGACGAGGGCAGGAACCGTCAGATCCGGCGCATTCTGGAGGGGCTGGGCGTGACCGTGTTGCGGCTGATCCGGGTCCGCATCGGGCCGCTGGAGTTGGGCGAGTTAAGGAAGGGAACGGCGCGGAGGTTGACGCGCCAGGAGAAGGAATCATTGGACCGGGCGATGGGGATCACGCGGACGCCAAATCAACCTACTGGTTCACGGAGATTTTGATGATGTTCTTCTGGATCGCGTAAGTGACCAGTTGCGCCTTGTTGTGGATATCGAGTTTGCGCATGAGGTTGAATTTGTGCGCCTCGACGGTTTTCACGCTCAGGTCGAGTAGCACCGCAATTTCCTTCACCGAGTTGCCCTCGGCGAGCAGCTTGAGAATCTCGCGCTCGCGCGGGGTCAGAGTGGAAATGCGCGGGCGCATTTTGGCGTCGCGCACGCGGGCGCGGAAGTCGACCAGCTTGCCGAGCACCTGCTCGCCGAGGTGATTGCCGCCCTTGTAAACATCGCGTACAGCACTGACCAGTTGCGGCGCGGGCGTGTCTTTCAGCACGTAGCCGGTGGCGCCCACTTCCAGGCATTGCGCTAGGTACTCGTCGTCCTCGTACATCGTGAGGAACAGGAGCTTGGTTTCGGGCCGGTTCTTGCGGATCTGGCGCGCCGCCTCGAACGGCGACAGGCCGGGCATCCCGATGTCCATGAGCACGACATCGGGACGAAGCTCGCGCGCTTTTTCCACGGCGTCCCCGGCATCGGGCGATTCGCCCACAACGTCGAAATCCGATTCGCCCTCTAGAAGGCGGCGGACCCCTTGCCGGAGGAGGGTGTGATCGTCCACGAGCAAACATTTGATCTTAGCCATTGGTCGCTACCTGCAACTGTCCCATAAGACGCTGTATGCAATTCTGAGTCCCTTGCGCAACCGGGCGTGCAATTTCTACCCGGTGCACCGACATTTAGTCAGTGGTCGTCGGCCGATGGCGGTCGTGCGAACGTCTGACGACCACGACTTAAAGTCATGAAGGAGAAGCGGGTTACAGGCACAGTTCCCGCGCTCCGCTCAGGACAGGCTCCGTCACCTTCTTTCACGCCCGCCGATCAGCGTCCATGTCCCAGCAATCAGAAGACCGGAAACCCAAACCCAAAACCGAGTGTCGAGAACCAATAAGCCTCCTGCGATCTTCTGATGACCATCGCCGGCCGCCGCCGAACATGGTGCTTCTTCACGGTGACTGCGTCAAAGCCGCGGGAAGAGTTATTTAGTTGGTAACTGTGCGACGCGCGTGGATTCGGGTCTGGCGACTTACTTGTGGTTTAATCCCTTACTTCCATGTTCCGCTTTTTCACCGCCGGGGAGTCGCACGGAGAGGCGTTGGTCGCATTGGTGTCGGGAGTGCCGGCTGGCGTCGGCGTCAAGCAGGAGTTCCTCGACCGCGAGTTATGGCGGCGGCAGCAGGGTTACGGCCGCGGCGGGCGCATGAAGATCGAGCGCGACACGGCGCGCATCTTGTCCGGCGTGCGCCAGGGGAAGACCATCGGTTCGCCGATCGCCATCCTGCTCGAGAACAAGGACTGGAACAACTGGCAGGAATCGCTGCCGGTGGGCGAAGGCGATCCCGCGAAGCATAAGCGTGTCGCATCGCCTCGTCCGGGACACGCCGACTTGGCGGGCGCGCTGAAGTACAACTTTCCGGAAGCGCGCTTCGTGCTGGAACGCTCGTCGGCCCGGGAAACCGCGGCGCGCGTGGCGGCGGGAGCGGTGGCGAAGTTGTTTTTGCGGGAACTTGGGATGGAAGTGTTGAGTCACGTGGTGGCGGTGGGCGCGGTGGCAGTCGGACGCGAGGTGAAGTGGGAAGAACTGGCGCAGCTTCAGGCGCGCGAAGACGTCCTGCTCAACTGCGCCGATGCCGAAGTGGAACCGCGGATGAAAGCGGAGGTGGACAAGGCGACCGAGGCCCGCGATACGGTCGGCGGCGTGTTCGAAGTATGCGCCCACAATGTGCCGCCGGGCCTGGGCACCTACGCCAACTGGGACGAGCGCCTGGACGGGCTGCTGGCCCAGGCAGTAATGTCGCTGCAGGCGGTGAAGGCAGTCGAGATCGGCAGCGGGATTGCGGCCGCGGGCGCTATGGGCTCCGCCGTCCACGATGAAATCGGCTATGTAGGGAAAGGCGGCGCGTTCACTGGCTTCACGCGGACGGCAAACCGCGCCGGCGGCCTGGAAGGCGGCGTGTCGAACGGCGAGGACATTGTCGTGCGCGGATATCTGAAGCCGATCTCGACGCTGCGGCGTTCGCTGCAATCGGTGGATTTCGAAACTCGCCAGCCGGTGAGCGCGGCGTACGAGCGCTCCGACGTGTGCGTGGTGCCGGCGGCGGGCGTGGCGGCGGAGGCGATGGTCGCGCTCACCCTGACGCGCTGCGCGGTGGAGAAATTCGGCGGAGATTCGATGGGCGAAACAAGAAGAAACTATGAAGCCTACATCGAGCAACTAAGGCGCTATTGAATGAATATGAGAATCAACGTTGTCTTTACAATCCTCTTCACGATCGTTGCTATTCCACTTTTCGCTCAATCTCCCCAAAAGGTGACGTTCAAGGTCAACATAGTCCGAATTCCCAACGCCCCTGTTCATATTGTGGAGCTCCTCTCGCCGGTCGAGCGCCCCTATGATGGACCGAGGGTCAAAGTGCGCAACGAAACGAACAAAGCTGTCGCGGGATTTATGATCGTCTATGTCGTTACAGTACCGCCAGGGTGCCCCACGCAAAGCGACACTCTGCAACCGGGATTTCTTAGCGGTTCGAGGTTGGAGTCCACAGCGTTGCGACCAAAAGCAACGGAGATCGCGCGGGAGACTGTCCCACCAAGTGCGTTTGTGAAAGACTTCGAGACTCTTCACGCTGCATACATTCATGTGCAGGTCGCAGTTACCAAGGTGGTTTTCGCCGACGGTTCGGAGTGGCAAGACAACACCCCCGGGACTAATCGCGTTTTTGATGACCGTCTGCTCAAGGCTGATCCCTGCCCCGTGCCAACTGGCACACCGGGTGTCGAGAAGATCGTTGGTGTTCGTTACTTTGACCCGGACACCTCACACCCAGGCGCTCGGATCGACCTTCAACCAGACGGGTATACCTACACCTGCTCAATCCGGGATGGAAATGCGTACTGTCCCATCGACTGGCGATCCCACCCCTCGTCGGAAGCGAAACAATGATTTACCCGATCGTGAAGTTAGGCGACCCGGTACTGGACAAGCCGGCGGCGACGGTCACGGTCTTCGACGACGAGCTGCAGAAGCTGCTCGACGACATGTTCGAATCCATGTACGCGGCGCGCGGCGTCGGGCTGGCCGCGCCGCAGATCGGCATTTCCAGGCGCATCGCCGTGATTGATATCACCTTCAAAGAGGACCCGAACGCCAGGCTGGTGCTGATCAATCCGGAGATCATCCGCACCGAGGGGCGGCACACCCAGCAGGAAGGGTGCCTCAGCCTGCCCGAGTTTCGCGAGAACGTCACCCGGCCTCGCGTGGTGACGGTTCGTGCGCAGGACGCCAAGGGCAACTGGTTCGAAAAAACCGGCGAGGACCTGCTGGCGCGCGCGCTCCAGCACGAGACCGACCACCTGAACGGGAAGCTCTACATCGCGCACATTTCGGCGCTCAAGCGCGACCTGATCAAGCGCAAGGTGCGCAAGCTGATCAAGCAGGGGGAATGGAAGTAGTTGGTAATTTCGTAATTTGGTTTTTAGTAATTGCAAGTTGATGCCGCTGGTCGAACCTCTCCAAATTACCCAATTACCCAATTGCCAAAATGGACGTAATCTTCTGCGGTACCCCGCAATTCGCCGTGCCCACGCTGCAGGCGCTGGTCAACGCCGCCGGATTCCGCGTGCGCCTGGTGGTCACCCAGCCCGATCGGCCCAGCGGACGCGGCATGGAAATCGCCGTGCCGCCGGTGAAGCAGCTCGCCCAGAAGCTGGGCATCGAAGTCACGCAGCCGGACAAGATCAAGAACAATCTGGAATTTCGTGCTCAGCTGGAGCAGATCAAGCCCGAGGCGATTGTGGTGGTCGGCTACGGGCGGATCATTCCGCAGTGGATGATTGACCTGCCGCCACTGGGCAACATCAACCTGCACGGCTCGCTGCTGCCGAAATATCGTGGCGCCGCGCCGGTGCAGTGGGCCATCGCGATGGGCGAGACTGTCACCGGAATAACCACCATGCAGATCGACGCCGGCCTCGACACGGGCGACATCTTGCTGCAGCGCGAGCTGCCTATTCCGCCGGAAGACACGGCCGAAACACTGGCGCCGCGGCTGGCGGAGATTGGCGCCAAGCTGATGGTCGAGACGCTGCCCGGTCTCAAGGCGGGTACAATCACGCCGCGCAAGCAAGACAATTCGCAAGCGTCGCTGGCGCCGATCCTCAAGAAAGAAGACGGCCTGATTGATTTCCGGCGCAGGGCGCGCGAAATCTGGAACCGCCTGCGCGGATTTCAGCCCTGGCCGGGCGCGTACACCACGTTCCGCGGGCGGATTTTGCATGTGTGGGAGGCGCGGCCGGTGGGGGAGTCGGGAGTCGGGAGTCAGGAGTCAGCGCACGAGCCCGGCGAGCTAAGAGTGGACAAGGACCGGTTATTCGTCGCGTGCGGCGAGCGCACCGCGCTGGAATTGTTAATCGTGCAGCCGGAAGGCAAGAAGCGCATGCCGGCGCGGGATTTTGTGCACGGGTATCATCCGAAAACCGGGGAGCACCTCGGATCGGTAGACAAATTGACCACGGATTCCCAAGGATGAACGCGGATCAGTTTTTCCCTTGTTTTTATCCGTGTCGATCCGTGGAAATCCGTGGTTGACTTCTCCCTCACGATGCCTTCCCCTTCGCGCGAAGCCGCGTTCGACATCCTGCTCCGCGTCGAGCAGGAGCAGTCGTATGCCTCTGAACTGCTGCACTCCGACCGCCTCGACAAGCTCTCTCCGCAAGACCGCAACCTTTGCACTGAACTGGTGATGGGCACGCTGCGTTGGCGCTCGCGGCTTGACCTGGCAATTGCCGCCGACTCCTCGCAGCCGATGAACAAGCTCGATCCCGAAGTGCTTACCGCGCTCCGCCTGGGCGCATATCAGATCGGCTTTCTGCGTCTGCCGGCGCGCGCCGCGGTGAACGAGAGCGTCGAACTGGTAAAGCGCGCGCGGCGGCGCTACTCGGTGTCGTTCGTCAACGCCGTGCTGCGCAAGCTGGCGGCCAAGCCCGATCTCATCGAGCCGCGGCTCTCGCTGGGTCCCAAGACCGCCGTGGATTTGGCGGAGCTGTACGCGCATCCGCGGTGGGTGGTCGAGCGATGGGCCTCACGTTACGGGCTCGAAGCGGCGGAGAAGATCTGCGCTTTCGACCAGCAGGTACCCGAGACCGCGCTGCGCCTGCGCGATCCCGCCGCGGAAGAGGAATTGCATCGCGAGGGAATCGAGCTGAAGCCGGGGGTGCTGCTCGGCTCGGCGCGCCGGGTCGTCAAAGGCGACGTGACCCACACGGCGGCATTCCGCGACAAGCGCGTCGCCATCCAGGACGAGGCCTCGCAACTGGTGGCGCTGCTGGTGGGAAGCGGCGAGCGGCTGCTGGACTGCTGCGCTGCGCCCGGCGGCAAGACGGCCATGATTGCCGAGCGCAATCCGCAAGCGGAAATCATCGCCACTGACATTCATCCCCATCGGGCGGCCCTGTTGCAAGAGCGATTGGCCACCATGCCCAACGTCACCGTCATCGCCGCGGACGCGACCGGGCTTCCCGTCTGGGGCGGCTTCGACCGCGTGCTCGCAGACGTTCCCTGCTCCGGCACCGGAACACTGGCGCGCAACCCTGAGATCAAGTGGATGCTCACCACGGACGATCTCGCCGAGCTGCAGGCGCGCCAGGCGGCGATCCTCGCCGCGGTGATGACGCACGTGCGCCGCCGTGGGCGCCTGGTCTATTCCACTTGCTCGCTGGAGTCGGAAGAAAATGCGCAGGTTATCGAGGAGGCGCTGCAGTCGCAGTCCGAATTCCGCGTGATGAATTGCCGCAGCGAGTTGGAGCGGTTGCTAGACTCGCGCGAGCTGGCGTGGCTGGACATCGCCTCGCTGCTCGACGGCCCCTACTTGCGTACGATTTCCGGCGTGCACCCCTGCGACGGCTTCTTCGCCGCGATCCTGGAAAACGTTGGTCACTGATCGCCTCGAACTCACACGGATCAAGCAAAGGACGGGTTTTCCCGATCCGAGTTCACCCATGGTTGATCATTTCGCGACTTCCACCGTCACGCTGCTGCCCGCCGCAATCTTCTGCCCCGCCGCGGGAAACTGCTTGATCACCATCGCCGGCCCGCCGCCGCTGGTGGCCGTGGCATCCACGGCGGCGGTGTGCACGCTGCCCAGCTTCAGCCCGGCGTCCCGGATGCTGCGCACGGCATCGGAGAGCTGCCGTCCAACCAGGTTCGGCATCACAAACGCCCGCGGCTCCGGCGGCAAAGCAAACAGCAGGTTTACCTTGGGCGTCGCCACGCCCACCGCCTCCGGCGGCGGACTTTGCGCGATCACCTGGTCTTCCGGTTGGTCGGGCAAATGGGCGTAGGCGGCTCCCGGCTCCAGTCCACGACGGCGCAGGTTGATCTCGGCGGCGCGGCTGCTCATGCCGACAACGTCGGGAATCTCCACGTGCTGTTGTCCCAGACTTTGCGCCAGCCGCACCCGCCATCCGCGGCGCACCTTCTCGCCCGCGTACGGCACCTGCGACATGATGCGGCCCTCTGGAACGTCGGTGCTGTAGAAATGATTTTCGATTTCGGTGAGCAGCCCGTTCTGCAGCGCCAGGCGCTCGGCCTGCTGCGGCGTCAGGCCCACAAGTTTCGGCACTACGACTTGGCGCCCGTGGATGGCAACCCGCATCGCCGTCAAAGCCGAGATCAAGGCGACGATCAGCAGCACCAGTCCGAGCAGAAGGAATCGAAAAAAGCCGCGCATCGAGGATGTTTGATTCTACTGCGGAACGGAACACTCCCCAAGCTCTTGCGACCCCAAACCCGCGTCAGTGTCGGGTTCACCGTGGAAGCGCGCGGCTTCAGCCGTGCAAAATCAAGCCGCAGGAAGGATGCGGCTTTAGCCGCTGTGGAGCATGCCCGACCCGCAGCGCACGTGCGCTTTCTAGTGGCTTTCTCCGTCCCCCGGCCGAAAATCCGGCGTGTCCACTTTCGCGGCGGCGTTGCGCGGTATGCCGGGCGGCAGGGCGAAGTCTTCCTGGTCGCGTCCCTTGAGCGCCACCTTCATAAAATCGATCCAGATGGGCAGCGCGGCCAGCGCCCCGGTTTCTTTCTTGCCCAGGGTTTTCTTTTCGTCGTAGCCTACCCACACTCCGCAGGCGATCGAGGGAGAGAAGCCCACGAACCAGGCGTCGGTGAAGTCGTTGGTGGTGCCGGTCTTGCCGGCCAGCGGATGGTTGAGCTTGCTGGCCTGGAACGCGGTGCCGTGCAGCACCACCTCGCGCAGCAGCGAGGTCATGATGCGCGCCGTGCGCGGGCTGATGACGTCCTTCACGTCGGGAAAGTTCTCTTCCATGATCCGCCCGTCGTAATCGGCCACCTTGCGAATATATCGCGGTACGACACGAACGCCATCGTTAGGAAACGTGGTGAACCCCGACACCTGCTCCATCAGCGTCAGGTCGGCTGCTCCCAGGGCGAGCGGCAACACCGGCGGCAGCGGCGAGGTAATGCCGAACTTGCGCGTGTACTCGATGACCTTGTGGATGCCGACCTTCGCCGCCGTCTTCAGCGCCGGGATGTTGCGCGACTGCGCGATCGCCCGCCGCAGCGTGATGTTGCCCTCGAACTTGCCGTCGTAATTGTGCGGCGAGTAAGCGCCGGAAGCGGTCATGAACGTCACCGGCGCGTCCAGGATGATGTCGTCGGGTGTGGCGCCGTCGTCGATGGCCGCCGTGTACACGTACGGCTTGAACGAGGAGCCCACTTGCCGCATCGCCTGCGTGGCGCGGTTGAACTTCGATTCATCGTAATCGCGTCCGCCGACCATGGCCTTGATATCGCCGCTGGCATTGTCAATCGCCAGCAGCGCGCCTTGCGTGCCCGAATCCTGTTCCAGCGAAACTTTCGAGTTGCCGGTGCCGGCGAGCGACAACACCTTCACGTATACGATATCGCCGCGGGAGAGAATTTCCTCCGGCGACTTGTGTGCCGTCCACGCCATGTCGGCAGGCGCGATCGGGGCGGTGTAACGCCCGAACTTAACGGTTGCGTACGACCCCTTGACCCCAGTGACCAGCGCATGCACGTAGCTGCCCGGCGCCAGGGGCTCGTCCCAGTCCGCGTGCTGGTACTTATCAATGTCCAGCCCGGCGGCGACCATGTTGGGCAGGTTCCCCTTCCATCCGTGGCGGCGTTCGTACGCGGCCAGCCCGTCCAGGACCGCTTTGTTCGCCGCCTCCTGCATCTCCTTGTTCAGCGTCGTGTACACCCGCAACCCGCCCTGGTGGACCTCGTCGGCGCCGTACTTCTTCTCCAAGTAGCGCCGGACCTCCTCGACGAAATACGGCGCCAGCGAATTCGGGTCGCTCTGGATGCGCAACAGGATGGGCATGGACTTGGCGCGCGCCGCCTGCTCGGCGGTGATCTTTCCGTCTTCCAGCATGGCGTTGAGCACCAGGTTGCGCCGCCGTGCCGAGCGCTCCGGGTTATTCAGAGGCGAGTAGTAATTCGGCGCTTTCGGGAGTCCGGCGAGCAGCGCCGCTTCGTCCAGCGTCAGGTCCTTGGCATGTTTGCTGAAATAAAGCTGCGAGCCGGCTTCGAACCCGTACGCCCCGTGCCCGAGAAAAATCTGGTTGGCGTAGAGCGCGAAGATTTGTGGCTTGGTGAACCGCCGCTCGATCTGGATGGCCAGCATGATCTCCTGGATCTTGCGGTGGAAGCTGCGCTCCGGCGTCAGGAACAGGTTGCGCGAAAGCTGCATGGTGAGCGTGGAGCCGCCCTGGGCTTTCTGCCCGAGCGCAATGTCCTTATAGGCGGCGCCGAGAATGCGCCAGAAATTCACGCCCCAATGCTTTTCAAAATCCTTGTCCTCGACGGAGATGATGGCGTCGCGCAGCACCTTGGGAAAGTCTTCGTAGCTGACCAGGATGCGCCGCTGCAGCGCGAATGAGCCGATCACGCGACCCTGGTCGTCATATAGTTCGGTGATGGTCGAGGGATGATAACGTTGCAACTCGTCGACCTCGGGCAGGTCGGTGGAGTAAACCAACAGCAGCCCGCCGAAGGCCCCAATCAGCGCGGACGCCACCACCAGCAGGGCGAACACCACGCGTCCTACCAGCCTGGTCCCGGCGACCTCGACCGGCGGCAGCTGGTCATAAATCGGCTTCATGGAAATTCAACGAAGGCGCGAAATCAGAATAGCACGGCCGCAACAAGAAGGATGACGCTAGGTCAGACACACGATGTCGACCTGACGCGCCGCATCCTCGAGCCCTCCTCCCCTGAGGATCAGCTTGCCGTTGAAAAAGACGGGGCACAGACGGAAGGACGCACCATACCCACACGCCATCCGTTGCAAGACTTTCCTGTTGGTATTGTTGCAGTCGCCGTCCCGTCTCTTTATCACTCAGCCACCTCCCCGGCCGCCTCGGCCTGCCTGACGGCATCGCCGAACGAAAAGCTTACCGGCACTTCCGGCAACGCCGTGACCGGGTGAACCACCTCCCGCGGGGTCGGCGGAATGGGCGCCGGTTTGACCGCCCGCGCCAGCGACATTCTCCAGGTCGCTTCCAGGAATCCGCCGCGCTGGGGCAAAGCCTCGCAAGCGGTCGCCATGAGCTGGCGCAGGATCTCCTCGTAGCGCTTGGGTGCTTCATCGGCGGCGAGCTCATTGGCCGACGGCGACGAGGCCAGATACTCCGGCTTCCCGACCAGGAACGCAATCCGTTGTTCCGGACTCTCGGCCTTCATGTCCCGGCAAAGCTCCTCGGTGGCGCCGTTTTCATGGCGCAGGTCAAACAGAACCAAGTCGTAGGTGTCCGGGTGCCACAGCATGCGCGCGTCGCCAATGTGATTCGCGCAAACCACTTCCAGCCCGTGCTTCCGCAGGACGTTGGCGCGCAGGTTGTTCTTGGGACTGCGAGTTACCACCATCAGGACTAGCTTCTTGCCGGTGCAGAGGCTGGCTGCTCGTACCGCAGGCGGTCGCTTCATACACTTCACTCCTGTATCGCTCGGGGCCGGCCGGTTGACGTGCTTAAAGGGTGGACGTGGGACGCTGTCTCGGGATGAAAGCCGCTTAATGGCGAAGGCGCAAGGATGGGATCTGGTGTGTCTTCGACTCAAGTGCTGTCTTCATTGTACGCGAAGTGCGGTCCATCCTGACCTTAATTCACGCCGATGTAAGCCAACTCAGGAAAGAAAAAACCCGGCCGCTAGTGGCCGGGCCGCACAGATTCATCGTATTGATTTCTACTTGCCCGCGCTGGCCACCTTCGCGTCGCGGTTCTTCAGCACCTCGATGGCACGCTTGAGTTGCTCGTCATTCTGCAGAGTGCGCTGCTTCTTGCCTTGGTCGGGTGGCGCCGAGTTGTCTTCGTCATCCGGTAGCACGAAGTCGTCGTTGTTGTCGGCCACCAGGATATTCGGTGTGATCGCCGTGTCCTGGATCGCCTTGCCATTGGGCGTGTAGTACTTTGCAACCGACAGAATCAGCGCCGAACCGTCAGGCATCTCGATCACCTTCTGCACCGAACCCACGCCGAAGGTCTTGTCGCCGAGTACGTCGCCGCGCGCATTTTCCAGGATGGCGGCCGCCGCGACCTCCGCCGGCCCCGCGGTACCGCGGTTCACCATCACCACCAGTGGCAACCCCGTGACCACCTTATTCAGGTCGGCGTTGAACGTCTCGCGCGGATAGCGCTGCCCCTGCAGGGAAGCAATGACGCCGTGGTTCAGGAACAGGTTCGCGGTCGCGATGCCTTCCTGCATGTCGCCCTCGGCGCAGTCGCGCAGGTCGAGAATGATCTTCTTTGCCCCCTTCTGCTGGTCTGCCTTGAGCTTGTTCGAAATCTCCTGCGCCTTGCCCTTGTTGAACGCGTCCACCTTGATGTAGATGATCCCGTCCTCCAGGCTCTTGTCGGTCACCGGCGGGATGGTGACCAGGTTGCGCGTGATCGTCACCTTCTGAGGTTCCGCCCTGCGCGCGCGCACCACCGAAACGTTGACGTTCGAACCCGGCTCGCCTGCCAGCAACGACTGGACTTCCACCAGCGACATCTCGCGCGTGGTGCGGCCCTCGATGGCCTCAAAGATGTCGCCACTCTCGATACCTGCCTTGTCGGCCGGCCCGCCGGGGATGACCGAGATCACCGCGGCATAGCCGAAGCGCTTGGAAATCGCGGCCCCGATCTGCCCCCTGGCATCGCCCTTGCGCGAACGGTACTTCTTGTACTCGGCCGGGGTCAGGTAGCTGGAGTTTGGGTCGAGCGATTCCAGCAACCCGTGCAGTGCTCCGTCGGTGACCTGCGGGATGTTGGGCTCCTCGACGTACTCGCTGCGAATGCGCGACAGCACTTCGCTGTACACGCCCAACTGGCGATATGCTCCGTCGTTGGAGGCAGCGCGCACGCCCAGCCCGCCCGCGATCGTGAACAGCACGATTGCGATGGAAACGCTCAGAATTACCGCCTTAACCTTCTTGGACATGAAACTCCGCCACCTGCGATTCGGGTGAGATTGCTAACGAGCCGCGACAGCTCATTATACCCGTGTTTGGATGCTGGACAGGAGCGTAGAGGCGCGCTCTTTTGTCCCTGTCCTTTCGCGACCATGGGCGGCGCCGGTGCGCCGCGGTTTGACACTGTTTCCACGCGCCTCTTAGAATCGTAAGCGGCCTCCTGTTGGCGCGCCGCTGGGCGCGACTTCCTATGTGGCGGTGTAGCTCAGGTGGCTAGAGCGAGGGTCTCATAATCCCTAGGTCGTTGGTTCGAGTCCAACCGCCGCCACCATCCCCAACCCCTTGGGAATGAGAGTAGTGCCAGAAAATCGCGGCACTCGTGTTGAATGTGATTTCGGCGCGGCGTTAGCGGCGCCGATCTTCTGCGTCCTGCGCCTCAGTTCGCCACCGAGCCGAGAATCTGGAGAATGGATTCTAGCTGCCCCACGTTCCTGTAGTCGGCATCGTTCTCGGTGATGAACTCGATCCCGTACGTGTAGCCGGCACGATTCCGAACGAAGCCCCTGGCCCTGATAGGCTGCCCTGCGTAGGGCGGTGTGAACTCGACCGCAACTACCTCGTCGATAGACAGTTCGACCCCAGCAAAGACGGCCATCCCGCCGCGGTTCAGTTCTCTGCCACGACCGGGCACAATGGCCACCTTCGTGGGTCGCTGGGCGATCAGGCGAACGGGGACATCGATTCTGTAGCGCGCCCATCGGCGGACTGGCTCATAGCCTTGTTGAGGCAGAATGACTTGGATACCCATAACCGTTCCTTACAACTTACGCCTTCCCCGAGGCACCGGAAGATTACGGAAGTGATGACACTGCGAGATTCACGCCCCATCGGCGACCCCACGCCGCGCCTCCAAGCGGTGCAGTAAGGCCACCCTGCACCTGCACTAATGTTGGGGAATTGACGCACGCTGGAAACCGTCGTACAAGATGCTCTATGTCCGGGCGGATTCCAGCACGCATTCCTCCCCGCAGCACGGAATTTTCCTCTGCGACCCAAGCCTGCCGCCACCTGCTGCAAAACGCCCGCTCGCCGGCGGGACGATTTATTCCACTCACCGCAGCCGATGTAGATTTGCAACTAGCCCAACAAGGATTTTTCTTGAGCCAGCGCGATGTAGAGGGATTGCTGCGCGAACTGGCTGTTGCTGGCGATGCCATTGAGATCGACGCGGCAGCGGGGTTTCGGTGGAGCGGGCGAGGGGCATAGCTCTTCCTGAAGATACAGCAAGTCTGCTTGGGCCGTTGGGTTAGTGCGCCATTTTGGGAATCAAAATCGACTACTTCAACCGTTGCGGTTGCACTGCTGGATTGAAGAAGCAGTAAGATCATCTTGGACTGGGCGTTCGGACACGGTCTGGTCACTCATGGGGTCGGATGACCCTTTACGCCGGTTGGATATCTGGCGCGTCTTCGCAATGAACGAGTGAGCGGCCATCCAGCGCCCGGTTTTCTCCCCATGCTTGCGACGGTTCTGCCCAGCCTCTGACTGCCGCAGACCATTAGGGGGCAGTATGGTGATCGGAGCAGCGTTCCTCCGGGTGGACGATCCCAGCCTCTTGCTCATCGCCGCCCTAGTCATCCTCGCGGGCGGAATAATCGCGTACCTCGACGACCGCATAGCAAGACGGAAGCCACAAGACGAGCAGGAACAGCCTCGCCGCGCAGCTTAGAGGTGTCACTGCCACGAGCGATCCTCTGACTGCCCCATCCGGTCACCAATTGCCGCTGTTTACCTTAGCCTCCCACCCTGGAAACAAATCCTTCCGCTCGTGAACAATTTTCACCCCTGCAGCAGGGCGGGCTTCTGGAAAGAACTGTGAATCTGGCCTCGTAGCCCCGCAAGCTGTTCGCGACAAGCTTCGACCTCGGTGGGAAGCGGCGTGGCTGTGCCACACCGAGCTTTTGGCACGTTGGATGCTGTTGGTTCCCAAGAGCGGATTCTTCCGCCGCAAGCAACTCAAAGACTTTTGAGGAGGGAGCCCCGTGTCCGGACGATACCCAATTATCCTCTGCATTGACAATAGCTTGGGAGGATCGGGGCAGCAGAGGCTGCTCCAACGCCACGGCTATAAAGTGATAACCGTGACCAGCGAGCGCGAAGGTTACTCAGTGCTCAGGAAGAAACCGGTTGATGCCATCATCCTCGACCTCGAAGCGCCCGGAATGGGGCCTGGCGCCGCGGTGCGCCGTATGAAGGACATCAAGCCTCACGTCCCCGTACTGCTGGTATGCCATTCCGCGAGCATTCCCCTCGGCAAATTCTCGGCAGCAGACGCAGTAGTGCCGAAAAACGATGTGCCCGCCCGGCTGCCAGAGGTTCTCGACCACCTGCTCAACGTTCGTTTTCCGTTCTTTGATCGCTGGTTCGGGAATTGGAAGCACCGCGATTCCGCTTGATGCTGTGTTTACTCAGGCGCGGTCGGGTGCGTTGTAGCTGGGCTGCTCTCGGTTCTCGGGCTCAATTCGGTGGCATATGTTGGCGCAGCCATTGTGACGACAATCACATCACCGGTGTGACGAAGTTTTTTATGGTGTCAGCAGCTTAAGCGAATAGAAGTTTCTTGCCGCGCTTGGCAAGTTATTCACGAGTGTCACTAATCTACCCGACTTGCCACCGAACGCCGCCGGAGCCTTTTCCTACCGCAATAGCACATGGGCGAAGTTGGGGCCATCGAGCAGAGAGCGGATTTCGTCGGATAGCGGAAGCGCCATGGACACCGCCCTTGTGCGGAAAATTTGAACCGATCTATCAGTTCCATTGGACTTGGCGATGCAAGGTCATGCGCCGCCCTGCAACTGCTGTGCGAGGTAGTTGGCAATGCCCATTTCCTCGATGGAATGAACTTGGGCCTCCAGGTAGTCCGCGTGCCGCTCTTCGTCCTGAATCATTCGCTCGAATAAAACCTTGGAACCTTCGTCCCTGGCCTCGAAACAGATCTTCACGGCTTGGTTGTATTGGCTCACCGCATCCTGTTCGTCCTTGAGGTTAATGGCCATTTGCTGCTGCACGTTGCTGCCGAGTTGCGGTTTTAGCCCAACCTCGATGGCGGGTGTGCCGCCGAGAAAAATAATGCGCTCGGTCAGTCCCTCGGCGTGCTTCATCTCCTCGATGGCTCGTGCTTTGGTGCGGTCGCCAAGCTGCTTGTAGCCCCAGTGTTGGCACATCTCGGACTGGGTCATGCATTGCACGATAGCCGTTAACTCTGCGCTCAGAGCCGCATTCAACTGCTCAATCACTTTCTCGCTTCCGCGCATCGCTCGCTCCGTCCGATATGAATGCTGGATTCGCCAGCATTTTACATCGAAGCTGCTTCACGGGCCGATGCGCTGAGGACACGCGAGGCTACCAGCGGCCGGGAACCCACGCCGAAAGTCCTTGCCAAAGACGGCGCGGGTGCGCACAATTCCCGGTCAATCAATCACAATCACAGCCTCAACTGGCTGCGTGGAGGTTACGCATGGCGAAAGTGAAACAGCTAACCGTCGCTTTGGAGAATCAGCCCGGAGCACTGGCTCAGGTCGCCCAAGTCCTGGCCGATGCGAAGGTGAATATCGTGGCCTTACTGGGCAGCACCGCTGGGACGCAAGGCTCGGCGCAGGTGGTCGTGGACAACGTCAACAAAGCAAAAAAAGCACTCAAGCAGGCGGGTACGTCCTACACCGAAGGGACATTGGAGCAGTTTGAACTCAACAACAAACCAGGGGCTCTGGCAGAGGCAACCGGGAAGCTGGCAAAGAAGGGCATCAACATCGACTTTGCGTACGCCACCGCGCCGAAGGGCGCCAGGAAGGCGATGCTGGTCGTGAGTGTTTCGCAACCCGGCGCGTAATTCCTGCCCGCCAGGGGAATGACACGATTCGAATTGGATCACGCGCCATGGCGTCGACTGTCGCTCCGGTAACTCTGAAACAAAAGACACTGGAGAATTTCGCTTCCTACGTTCGCGATGCCGAAGCGGCCATGGAACAGAATCTGGGGGGTGGCGAACCGTTTCTGTGGTCGGACGCAACTCCCGCGCGAGCCCAGCGCGTCCAAGCCGGAGAGATTGTGGCGGAATTCTGGTCGGGTCAGGGGCCGGTCAAAGTCCCCAGCGGCTTGATCCATGACTGGATTGGCGCGGCCTTGATTTCCGGTGCGACGGCGAAAGACGTGCTGGCGCTGGTACAGAACTACGATAATCACAAGAACATCTACAAGCCCGAGGTGATTGCCTCGAAACTGATTAGCCGGCAAGGCAACGATTTCCAAATTTACTTGCGACTTCTCAAGAAAAGAATCATGACCGTGGTGCTCGACACAGATCACGAAGTGCATTACCGTCCCGTGGACCCAAGGCACTGGATTTGCCGCTCGAACACGACGCGGGTTGCTGAAGTGGAGGGGGCGGGTACCGCTCAGGAACGAGTGCAGCCACCTGATACGGGCCATGGATTCCTGTGGCGTCTGCATTCCTACTGGCGATTTCAGGAGCGCGAGGAAGGTGTGTACGTTGAGTGTCGCGCCCTTTCGCTGACGCGGGACGTACCCTTCGGGCTGGGGTGGGTGATCGAGCCGATCATTCAGAAATTACCCAAGGAGTCGCTGATCAACACGCTCAAGGCCACCCGCGACGGTGCTGCGCGGCTCGGAAATCGTTCGCGGTGTCCGCGTCGAGCGTGATTCCAGTCGGTCCCTGCCCTGATATGTCCGCGAAGCTCAATCCTTGGTGTACTGGTTCCGCTTCTTCTCCTCGAACCGCTCCAGCCCTAAGTGGATCAAGCGGTCAATCAGGTCGGGATACGATATTCCCGAGGCCGCCCACAGCTTGGGGTACATGCTGATCGAGGTGAAGCCCGGCATGGTATTGATCTCGTTCACGTAAATGCGGTTCGTCTTCGGGTCCATCAGGAAGTCCACGCGCGCTAGCCCGGAGCAATCCACGGCGAGGAACGCCTTCACCGCCATCTCCTGCACTTTTTTCTGCTGCGCCCGCGTCAGCTTCGCCGGAATGATCAGCTTCGATCCTTCGTCAATGTACTTGGCGTTGTAGTCGTAGAATTCCGCCGCGGGTACGACCTCGCCCGCCACCGACGCCTGGGGCTCGTCGTTGCCCAGCACCGAGCACTCGATCTCTCTCGCCCGCCCGCCCTTTCCTCCGACGCCCTGCTCGACGATGATCTTGCGGTCGAACTTCGCCGCCTCCTTCATCGCCCCATCGATTTCGCCGCGATCATGCACTTTGGAAATTCCCACTGAACTGCCGAGGTTCGCGGGCTTCACGAACACCGGGTACTTGAGCGCTTTCTCGATCTGGCGCCGCACCTTCTTCGGGTCTTGCTCCCACTGCGAGCGCAGCACCGTGATGTGCTTCACCATAGCGAGCCCCGCCTGCTTGAACAGGCGCTTCATTACGTCCTTGTCCATGCCGGCGGCGGAGCCAAGCACGCCCGCGCCGACGTACGGAATGTCCGCCAGCTCCAGCAATCCCTGGATGGTTCCGTCCTCGCCGAAGGTCCCGTGCAGTACCGGAAAGATGATGTCGACGTTGATCGCGCGGTCGCTGGCTCTCCGGTGCGGGGCATCCACCTCGAAGGGTTCCAGTTCGCGTCCTGGCACCGGCGGCACCATCACCGACTCGCCTTTCGCCAGCAGCGCCGCTCCGGGCGTGCTTTCCGGATCCCCGGCGCGCAGGTGGCGCTCTTCCTTATGCTCGCCGCGCAACAGCCGCTCGGCGTGGTCGGCGGTCAGCCAGCGGCCGTCCTTGGTGATGCCGATGGGCACGACCTCATACTTGCTCTTGTCAATCGCTTCCACTACCGACGCGGCCGACAGCAACGACACTTCGTGCTCACCGCTGCGCCCGCCGAACAGCACACCTACACGAATCGTTTTCGCCATGCAGGGAACATAAATCGAGTGCGGCGGGAAGGCAATGGCTGGGAATAGTCGATGGTCGATGGCCTAGGGTCGATGGCGCAAAGGGCGTGGCTAGCGGCAGGCCATCTCATGCATACGAGAAAGCCTGGGCATTGTGGCAGCGCAAGCTTCATGGCCGTGGAAGATACTCCACGTTTGATGCTGGGAAGCAGCGTTTACTCGCAATCGGCCATCGACCGCCGGCCATCGACTATCGACCTCTTCACGCCTCCGACCAGTTGCGACGCTCCACAATCGTCGGCGGCTCGTAGGTCTGGCCCTTGGCCAGGCGCTTGTCCTCGCGCTTCGATGCCCACAGCAGCAGCGGGCCCAAAAACGCGCGCGCGCTCAGCGCGGCGAGGCCGAATTCCTTCTCCACTTCCTTGCGCAGCGTCCGGATCTGCTGGCTGATGCTCTCATTGGCGTGCTTCAGCCGCTTTTCCATGGCCCACAGCGAGGCGTTGTAGGCGACCTTCAACTGCTTCACTTCCCACTCGAAGCGGGCGCGAACCCGCGCGTCGTGGTAATTCTTGTAGCGCATCCAGCCCTGGAGCATCGTCCGGCAGATGCGAAAGACGCTGGGTCCATTGCGCTCGAAGTCCCGCCAGAACGCCCAGTCGAGAAATATCTTCGAGTCGTCGCGTGAAATCGCCGCGTGCTGGAAATTGAACTTGTACTGCCCGTGGATGTCGGCCAAGTCCACGTCGAGCATGCGGTCTTCCTCCGTCATCTGCTGGAACAGCGGCGTGCCCGGCACCGGCGTGTACAGCATGAACTGGTGGAAGTCGGTCTGATGCGCGATGGCGTGCTCCACCTCACCGCGAATATTCTCCGGCGTGTGATGCTCCATGCCCACGATGGTGGAGCCCAGCGTCTTGATGCCGTGCTGGTGCAGCTCCCGCGTCAACTGCAGCGTATCGGCGCCGTTGAGCTTGGCGTAGCCGGACTGCTCGGACTCCAGTCCCATCCAGACCCACGACACGCCCAGCTCGACCAGTTCCCGCATGGTGTACTTGCGGATCGCGTTGGCCGAGGAGAACACGTACAGGGCCCACGGCTTGTTCTCCTGCTTCATGCGGGCCAGCAATTGCATCGCACGCGGCCGGTTGAGCAAAAAATTCTCATCCATGATGAAGAACGAGCGGGTGTTCATCGCGGCTTCTGCCTGCAACATGACTTCGAACAGCTCATCGCCGGTCTCGTAGAAGTTCACGGACTTGCCCTTGCCGCCGAAGAACGCCGAGGTAGTGCAGAAGTTGCAGCCCATCGGGCAGCCCACCGACGGGATGATGGTCGCCGCGGTGGTGCGCTTCGATTCCGGCACGCGCAACCCCATCACGCGCAACTGAAAGGCCGACATGATCGGCGGATGTTGGATGGGCGCTTTCTCGTCCTCGCCGAGATACCGGCGCATCCACGCGATGCCCTCGCCCTTGACGATGTGGTCGGCGTCCAGCATCTTCTCAATGTCGGGAATGGCGGCGACGTGCCCGCCGACGATGATCTGCGACTGGGGCGACAGCTCGCGCACCAGACGGCACATTTCGCGCACTTTGCCGAAGTTGGGAATGATGGACGAAATCCCGACAATGTCGTAGTGTTGCGTCGTCAGCTCGCGCTTGAAGTGATCGAGGGTGGGGAAATCCAGCACCGTGCAGGGCGCAGTGATATTGTGCTGGATCAGCATGATCCCCCAGGAACGATGGAACATGCGCAGCGAGAAGCTGCCCTGCGCCCGCGTCACCTGGTTGTGGTACAGCTCCATCGGGTTGATGGCCCGGCTGCCGAACTCGTCGTCCTGCGCGTAAGGCCCGAATACGGAAGTGAGCAACACTTTGGCCCGAGAGCCCTGGGGGTGGGTTTCCACTAATCGCTCCTAATCAAGTGGGAATCTCTTGCACTGGCAATGACTTAACGATATGCGCTCGCGCCCTCCCGCCCAAGCGGAAAATCTCGTTGTCACAATGGAGTGTGACGCGCAACCCTCCGATTTTCCCGAAACTTCGCCGCCGCAATTGACGTATCCTGCAGTGTGAGCAACCTGCCAGGCGGCTTTCGTGTGCGCGAACCGGTGTTGGTGGCGCTGCAAACCATGCGCGCCCACAAGCTGCGCTCCTTCCTCATGCTGCTGGGAATCATCCTGTCGGTTTCAACGCTCATCCTGGTGGTGGCGGTCATCGAAGGCACCAACCGCTACATCGCCGACCGGGTGGCCAACATGGGTTCCAACGTTTTCCTGGTCCACCAGTTTCCCATCATCACCAACGCCGCCGATTTCGTGAAGGCGCAGCGCCGCAACCGCAAAATCGAGTGGGAAGACTACGAGGCGCTGCGCGCCGGCCTGCGCCTGCCCCTCCAGGTCGGCGTCGAGGTCAGGAAGAACGGCAAGGTGAAAAGCGGCGCCGATAGCCTGGAGGACGTCTCCATCCGCGGCGTTACCGCCAACATCGGGCAGATGGACGTCGAGGAGCCGCAGACCGGCCGTTACATCTCCGATGCCGATAATGAACACCGTGCCATGACGGCCTTCACCGGCAGCGAGACCGCCAACCGGCTATTCCCCAGCCTGGATCCCATCGGCAAGATCATCACGGTGGACGGCCAGGAATACGAGATTGTCGGCACGGCAAAATCCATCGGCACCGTGCTCGGGCAGTCGCAGGACAATTTCGTCTACCTGCCAATTCAAACCTATCTCAAGCACTACGGCCACGACTCCAGCCTGTCGGTCAACGTGCAGTGCCGGAGCGCAGAGTGGATGGAGCGAAGCAAGGACGAGGTCCGCGCCCTGATGCGGGCGCGGCGGCACCTCAGTCCGGGCGCCGAAGACAACTTCGGCATCATCTCCTCCGACACCATCATGGGACTATGGAATAAGCTGACCGCGGTACTCGCCTCCAGCATGATTGGCATCGTCAGCGTATTCCTGGTGATCGGGGGGGTGGTTATCATGAACGTCATGCTGGCCAGCGTCACCGAGCGTACCCGCGAGATCGGCGTGCGCAAGTCCATCGGCGCGCGCCGCCGCGACATCCTGATGCAGTTCATGGTCGAATCCTCGGTCATGGCGGCCGTGGGCGGCCTGCTGGGCGTCACCGTCGCTTGGCTCGGCGCCGTGATCGTGCGCAATACCACGTCGGTCCCGATGGCGGTGCCGCTCTCGGCCGTGATTGTGGCGCTCACCGTATCCACCGCGGTTGGCCTGTTCTTCGGAATTTATCCGGCGCGCAAGGCCGCAAAGCTCGATCCGATCGAGGCCCTGAGGTTTGAAACTTAAACGAATGGTCGTCGGCAGCCCGTAGTCGGTAGTCAAGAGGCTGCGAACTATGGGCTACGGACCACGCAGCCACAAAGATATGCCCAACGGCAACCACAAATCGTTGCTCCCACACTTCCAACTGGGCGAGAACGCGCGCATGGCGTTCACCACCCTGCGCGAGCACAAGGGACGGTCCCTGCTCACGGTGCTGGGCGTCATGATTGGCGTGACCGCGCTGATCGCCGTCGGCTCCATCGTCGTCGGCCTTGATCAAGACGTGCGCAGCTTTCTGGAAGACTTCGGCCCCAACACCCTGTTTGTCTTCCGCTGGGACATCGGGTTCCACGTCGGACGTCGTTCCGCCGAGGAGCGCATGCGCAAACCACTCACCCTGGAGGACGCGCTCGCCATCAAGGAGGAATGCCCGGCGGTCAAGAACACCACGGTCGAGATTTTCCCGCGCTTCGACCGCCGCAGCGGCCCGATGAGCGCGCGCTACAAGGGCAACGAGGTTTTTAACGTCGATCACAACGGTACGGTACCCAGCTGGGCCGAGGTGTACAACGCGCATGTCATCAAGGGGCGCTTCTTCAACGACGGCGAAGACCTGCACCGCATGGACGTGGCGGTCATCGGTTATGACCTCCAGGAGGGCCTCTTCCAGGGCGAAGATCCGCTGGGCAAGGAAATCACCGTCGACGGCGTGCAGTATCGAGTCATCGGCGTGCTGGAGAAGCGCAAGGGCCAGTTCTTCCGCGATGAAGCGGCCGACAAGACCATCCAGGTTCCGTACCACAGCTACCGTAAGCACCACCCGAACTACGACGAGCACTTTATCGGGGTCGAGGCTTATCCCGGACAAAAAGCGGCTGCCGAAGACGAAGTGCGCGGTCTGCTGCGCCGCCGCCGGAATGTGCCGTTCGACAAACCGGACAATTTCTCCGTCAGCTCGGCCGAGGCCATGGCGGCACAGTTCCGCCAGATCATGGGCGCCATCGCGCTGGTTACCGTGGTGGTCAGTTCCATCGGGCTGCTGGTAGGCGGCGTTGGCGTGATGAACATCATGCTGATGTCGGTCACCGAGCGTACCCGCGAGATCGGCGTGCGCAAGGCAATGGGCGCCCGCCGCCGCGATATCATCCGCCAGTTCCTCACCGAGGCCATCACCCTCACCCTCGCCGGCGGCGCCATCGGCGTGCTGCTCGGCATCGGAATCAGCGTCGTCATCAACATGACCATGCCCAAGCTGCCGTCCTCGGTGCCGATATGGGCCGTCCTCCTGGGCGTCATCAGTTCCATGAGCGTGGGCCTCTTTTTTGGCCTGTATCCCGCGTGGAAAGCCTCCAAGCTGGATCCCGTGGAAGCCCTGCGCTACGAGTGAATCAAAGTCAGACTAGCTGGCGGTGTCAGGGGAGAGAGTTGACAGCCGGCCGTGCTGGTCCAGGAGCTCGCGGATGGCGGTGAGCAGGGCGGCCATGTTGGAGGGCTTGGTGAAGGCGGCATCGGCACCGGCGGCGCGCCAATCCTGGGCGAGCAAAGGGAAGGCGGTGAGGATCACAATGACGCTGCCAGCGGAGCGCTTGCGGGCGGCGCGGACCACGTCGAAGCCGGCGTTGTCGGATTCCATCCGCATGTCGGTCAGCACCACGTCGAAAGTCTGGACGGCGAGCAGGCAGCAGGCTTGCGCGCCGGAGGAGGCGGTGGTGACCGTGTATCCCTCGGATTCGAATACGGCCTTGAGCATGGAGAAAACAGCTTGTTCGTCGTCGACGATGAGGATGTGCGCGTCCATGTTGCGGCTTTCTTTGTGTCTGCGTTTAAGCGAAAATGAGTTGCACGTTTCTCTGGTCACGCCGCAGCGACTCGTCCCAAACGCCACTCGCTAGTCCTGGAGGCCCTCCATGGCCGCATCTCCGTCCTTCGGGCGCAAACTCGCGATCGACGTGTTCGCCCTGAAGGCGCCATAGGGCGGTCTCGATCCGGTGAAGGAACGGCGGATTGCGTGGGTTGTGAGATCCGAGTTGCGCGGAATGGGTCGAGGTCCTGCCTCGTTTAGTTGCTCGGTTTTAGCTGAACGGTTTTGATTTCGGGCGGAGGGGAAGGCTTCTTCGGCTGCTTGTCTTTCTTGGTGCGTTGCTTGGGCTGGTTGCGATGAATGCCGCCGCCGGCCTGATAGCCGCGCGTACGTCCTCGCCCGCTCAAGCTCACGGTAAAACTCAGCATCAAACAGATTATGAGCAAGCGCACTAGCACGGCATACCTGGAGTTCTGGATTGGGCCAGAGAGCAACATATATGCTCGTACTTTCCCGTGAGAAAGTAAATAGCATAGATGCCAAGCCCGGAAAAACAGTTTCCTCGGGGCAAAGCCTTTCGGAATGGCAAGATTAGGAAGTTCTTTGCGGCGCCCTTCCGAGGCGCGGAATCGCGGGCAACGATGATGCGCAAGCAAAAGCTGATCCTTGGCGTGTGGCTGGCGGTCACGGTGGCGGCGTTGACGGCGTGGGTACTGACGCGTTCTAACGGGCCGGCGGTGAGCCGTTTTCGCAACTCGCGCCCGGGCATGTGGCGGCGCAACCTGGTGGACCAGAAGCCGCTGGAGACGGCGCGGGCGCTGGCGGCGCAGGCCTGGACCCGGGAAGAACATCCGCCGGCGCGGCGCGCGCTGAATGTTGCCGATGACGCGGTGGACCTGGCATTCGCGATCTCGTTGCGCGACGCCGTGGCGCATCCCGCTCCTCCGACCGAGGAAACCCGCAAGATCACCGCGCTCCTGAAGGAGGCGGAGACCAGCGTCGCCGCCGACCAGGACACGATTGCGGCGCTGCAGGAGTCCAAGGCGAAGGATGATCCGGAGGTGCAGCAGTTGATTCAACTGGCGCAGGCGCAACTGGCGCTCGACCAGGAGGAGGTGGCCGACGCCAAGCAGGATCTGCTGCGCAAGGGCGGCGATCAGCAAGGCGCGCTGAAGCGGTTACTGGATGAGCACGTGGCCACGCACACTACCGCCTTCGCGCTGCCCAACGCGCCGCCGCTGCCGGAATCGTGGCCGCTGGCGTCGCACTTGCGGTACTGGAAGCTGCTGCGCGGCAAGCAGCTTCAGTTGGCGGCGGCGTCCCAGGAAGCGGAGAGGGCGGCGGCCGAGTTGACCAAGGCACACGACGATCTGGAGTCGCGCATCAACCAGCAGAAGTCCGGGGCATCGGCGGGACTGAGCGCTGCGGTCACTGCAGTGCGGCGGCTGGGCGAAGACACAAGGAGCCTCGCCGACTACGGCAAGCGCATCCAGAACGAGCAGGAGTTGGGCGATATATACCGCGACTGGGCCGGTGTGGTGGCCGTGCAGCAGCGTGCCAGCGTGCACGGGATGATCCAGGGTGTGCTGTGGATTCTGCTCATCGTGCTGGGCGCCTTGCTGGCGACGGCGGGCCTCGGGCGCTTCAGCGCCTCGCTGACACCGGACCGCAAGCGCCTGCGCAGCCTGCACTTCGTGGCGCGGTTCGCGGTGCAGGCGCTGGCGCTGCTGCTGATCGTGATGGTGATCGTGGGCGCGCCGGGCCAGATGACGACCGTCATCGGGCTGGCGGGCGCGGGCCTGACCGTGGCGCTGAAGGATTTCATCGTCGCCTTCTTCGGCTGGTTCGTGCTCATGGGCAAAAACGGAATTCGCGTCGGCGACTGGGTCGAGATCAACGGAATTGGCGGCGAGGTGGTGGAGATCGGCCTGCTGCGCACCGTTCTGCTGGAGACCGGGCAGTGGAGCGACGCTGGACATCCGACGGGCAGGAAAGTGGCCTTCGTCAACAGCTTTGCCATTGAAGGGCACTACTTCAACTTCTCCACCACGGGCCAGTGGATGTGGGACGAAATTGAAGTGCTCGTGCCCAGCGGAGAAGATCCGTATCCGGTGCTGAAGTCGGTGCAGGATCAGGTGTTGGCGGAGACGGAAGCCAACGTCCGTCAGGCGGAGCAGGAATGGCAGCGGGTGGCACGCGGTCACGCGCTGCAGGCGTTCTCGGCGGCGCCGGCGATCAACGTGAAGCCGACCAACATGGGCGTGAACATCATGGTGCGCTACATCACGCGGGCATCCGAACGCTACGAAATGCGCGCCCGGCTGTATCGCGCCATCGTCGAGCTGCTGCACGGTAAGGGCGCACCTCAAAAAGCGCGCGCGAGCGAGCCGGAGTGAATGTCAGGCACCAGGCTCCAGGCTCCGGCTTCAGGCCGCAAGCGCGAGCGATTACGCTCTCCGCCTGAAGCCTGAAGCTTGACGACCGAAGCCTTGCGTTCTTGACGCCGCGCGCGAACGGGCCCCAGGGCTCGTCGGGGACGTCAAGCGAGCGGGAGCCCGCAGGCGAAATCCTGAGCCGACGAAGGACCCGTGGTCAAAAGCTGGCGGAGAGGGAGGGATTCGAACCCCCGGAACCCTTTCGGGCTCAGCGGTTTTCAAGACCGCCCGTTTCGACCGCTCACGCACCTCTCCGAACTCAATTGTATCAATCACTTGCGCTGATTTCCCGTGCATAATTTGACGTTTCCGTGCATACGGCGTGCATACTAACGGCTAATGTCCCGACAAGTGTGGCCGTAGTCTTCCGGGTCTGTGTACGGAATCCAACCATCATCGCTTAGTGTGGCGGTCACCGTAACCCAACGCCGCTGCCTCCCTACGCGGCACTGAATGACAGTCGGATGTAAGTGTCCAAATTCGTGCGCGTCTCGTTCGTTCTCTGCTGTCCTCATGCCATTGCAATCCTGGATGAGACCGCACGTCAAACACCTAATTCGCGTGTGCATGACTTCGTACTTCATTTTGACCACCTTTTCACACAGAGATTGAAGCGGGCAATTGTTTTTCAACCGTCGAATACAGCCGCTCAAACTCAGCCATTGCCCGCATTGTGCTTTCGCTCTGAGTCCCGATGTAGAACCGCGCTGCTGTTTCGATTCCTTTTTGCCGCAGCATCCCCGCCGCGCCGACTGGGTCTTTGATGGCGTCGGTCGCCACAGTCGCGCAACCGCGCCGACAAGCGTAATACGTGTGCCACTCAATCCCCGCCGACTTAAGTAGCGGTTTGATTGTGTTTCGCGCCAACATTTCGAGGTTCAATGGCGCACCATTTTCCCCGCACAGAATCCAGCCCTGGGTCTGGTTCCCTTGTTCCTCATGCAAACGGGAGAGCAATTCGCGCAAGGGCGCGAGAACAGGAATTACCGCAACGGATTCCCGTGTCTTTGGCGGCGTGACGTGCTTTCTCCAAGCCGATTGCTCAACCTTCAGTGTCGCGCCGTCATAGTTCTCCCACCTTGTCGCCCGCGCCTCTCCAGGTCTAAGACCCCCAAAGAAACATAGCCCCACAGCCGATTGTGCTTTGAGATTCCCCCGCAATGCCAGCAGAATGTCATGTACTTCCAACATCGAATATTTATATGTCCGCTGGGGCGGTTTGGCTTTCTCGGTCATTACTGCTCCCGCGAACGGATTCGCTGCAATGACTCCCTTTGTCGCGGCATGAGCAAAGATGCGATTGGCTGTATTACGAACGTGAGCAACTGTTGTACTATTCAGCCCCTTGCGGATAAGCCTGTCAAGAAAGTTGCCACCGTCAACCGTGGTGAATTCCGCAATAGGCCGCTCTCCCATCTCAGGCTCAATATAGAGTCGCCAATTTTTCTCATATCCGTACAACGTGGAGGGCTTCAGGTTTCGCTTCCACCATTCGAGAATCACATCCGTGTAGTATTGACCTACAGTCAGATTGGAGGATTGCACACCACGCGCTGAGATTAGAGGCTTGAGATAGCTCTCAGCCGCGCCGCGTGCTTGATCTTTTGTCAGTTCTGATACTGACCCGAGCGGATGGTTTTTCAGTTCACGTACTGTCGCCGTGCTGCCGTCGCGTTTTGTATGCTGAACCATACGGCCCGTGTAATAGCGCACGTACCACGACGCGCCTATCTTGACCACGCAACCGACGCGATGTTGTTTGCGACGGCGGCCCCGACTTCTGATTAACTCTTTCGCGCTTGTTCCAATTTCGAGAGCCATTCCAACACCTGCCTTTTAGTGAACCGTACCCGCTTCCCCAGCTTGAAAAATGGCAGCGGATATCGGTCGCGTTTCTGTGATCGTGCTCGGCAAAGGTCGCGCACCGTTGACAGCGGAATTTGCAGCCATTCCGCGAGTCCTTCAGGGCTCAGGATCACGTCGCCTTGCTCGAACATTGTGGGGCCGGTCACAATCTCAGGCGGGAACGGCCCGGTATAGCGGATCACTGCCGCAGGTTCCCGCTGTCTGATTTCTTCCAGCCGGTCAATTACCCGCTTGACCACTTGCGCGGTGTCCTCTGCGATGCGGTGATTCTCTTTCGTCCATCGCGCATTGGCCGCATTAGTTGCCAGTTGACTACGCTCGAACTCGTTCAATGACGCGGCCCGCTTCTTCCCGCCGCGCCGTGCAATCGACCGCAGGTATTTGCGGGCTTCTTCTGATATCTTTTTCGTCATGGATGTGTACCGGGCTTGCATATTACGCTAGTCCGGTTAGCATTGCAGTGATCTGGGTCACGGTTGTTTGTGATAATCCGATGGGCAGGTAAAAACTACATAGTTGAAACCGCGTATCACGCTGCTGTCTCAATTTGAGACACTTTGGCTTTTTCGTCGCCGTCAGCAGATGAGCGGTTACGGTGACCGCTGGATTACTGTAAGTGACTGTAAACATATCTGTTTACCAGCTCGATTGCATACAACGTGCACAATAAACCCGCCGCTCGGAGGTAACCTCTAAGCAAACCCCCGAGCCTGTGGGGGAGTTGTCTTTGAGCTATCGCCCAATCCATGAGCCATAAAAGAGCCCCCCAAAGATGGATCAGACCCCTCGATTATCAACGTATGTTGATGTTTACTCAGGTCATCCCCGAACACCATTCAACCCGCAGCGAACGCCTATAACCGAACGTGACGCGATGGCGAGCCGATCTGAAAAGGGGGAGCCTATGGCGGTTCGAGGCGGGGGGAGGGGGCTCTCCGGGGGTGCCGCCAATACCGTAAGGTGCCTGGATCACTCGTTGACCTAATCTGTACTTTAACTGTACCCCCGGAAGTTCATTCTGGGGCCTGTTCTAGGGCTCATGTATCACCCAAGAAAAAAGGGGAAGTAAGGAATGAGGCTCAACATTCCCAACTTCCCCGAGAGGGAGCAGACCGACCGCACCACAAATCTGCTCCCATTTACGCGAGCGCGGCAAATGGGCGAAAACCTGCCCGCGAACTTCAAGGAGCTACTGTGACAGCATCGACTTCGACAACCGTGGTCGGTGTGACTGTGATTGTCGTCTGACACTCCGTACAAACCCGCGTCACTGAATCAGCAGTATCGCCCGCTTCGATGCGCTTGGGCTTATCCTCGGGGGGTGTGTTCGGGTGCCACTGTCGGCGTAATTCCTCGACAATAGCGCGATGGTCACATGGAGGGACATGGTGACTGATCCGAATTGCATTGATCCAACTTACCTTTGACATTCATTCTCCATCGACTAGACCATTTTCAAAGATAGTGTAGACTACAGATGGCGATTCTCTGCTCATCGGCATGGCGGGAGCATATTCCAACGATTTGCGACGGAAGTTTTTGCAGGCCTATGAGAAGGGAAAGGGAACGTTACAGGAGCTG